>NZ_WKEE01000019.1:0-83412 GCF_021605635.1 Stenotrophomonas sp. PA-6-5C | reverse complement strand
GGCGGGTCGGGGCGATGTCGAACAGCGCGCCGATCTTGGCAAAGGTGGTGTAGGGATCCTTGGCAACCAGCGCGGTGCCGGGAGCTGCGTCGGCATCCTCGGCGCGCAGGACCACGATGCCGGCCTGGCTGTCGGCCAGCTGGGCGCGGTAACGCGGGTTGGCGAGGAAGGTCAGCTGGCCGGCACCGGCATGGGCGAGGGTGGCCACGCCATGGATGGCGGTGCTCGGGTCGCCATGGACCTGCAGGCCGAACTGATCGGCGAGTTGCTGGGCGGTGTAGGTAGGAGTATTCACGGCGGGAGTTTAACGTGTGACGCCATTGCGGTCATGCGGGGCGGTTCTGCGGCCAACGGCGGGGCCCCTCGTGGCTGGCAGAGTCAGGCCCGTGGGCTGGGTCGGACGGGTGGGGCCCGCGAGGGACGGCGCAAGTACGTCCATGTAGCCTTGGTCGCCGCATCCATGCGGCTCACACCCTCGCAGGCCCCACCCCTCCGCCCTCCGACGGCGTGGCGCGAGTGCCAGCCACGGAAAAACAGGAAAGATCAAAAGCGGAGCGCTCGCTTCCGCCAGCCCTTCTAAACGAAAACGCCGGGCAATGCCCGGCGCTTCGTAACCCGTCTGGTGGAGAGCCCCCCTTCTGTTAAGGGGGGCGCGCCAGCGGCGCGGGGGATAGGTGAAATGCGCGGGCAATTCACCGGAGGTGGATCAGTTCTGAGGAACGTCGTTCCTCAGAACTGGCCACCGAACGTGAACTGCAGACGTTCGATCTCGTCGCCGTCCTTCTTCTTCAGCGGGAACGCGTAGCTGATCGAGATCGGGCCGACCGGGGCGCGCCACAGCAGGGCCACACCGGTGGACACGCGCAGCTCGTTGGCCTTGAAGTTGTCGGTGCCGTTGTAGACGTTGCCGAAGTCGACGAAGGCCGACACGCGGGCCGACGGGCTGTCGAACAGGCGCGGGAAGTAGGCTTCGACCGAACCGACGGTCTTCAGCGAACCGCCCAGCGGCTGGCCGTTCGGGTAACCGCTGGTGACTTCACGCGGGCCGAGGGTGTTGTCCTCGAAACCACGCACCGAGTTGGTACCACCGGCGTAGAAGTTCTCGTAGAACGGCAGGCCCGACGCGGTGACGGTACGGGTGGTGCCGTCGCCGTTGTCGATCACGCGGGTCTTGTCATTGCCATAGGCATCACCGTAGCCGATTTCGGCGCGGGTGTTGATCACCAGCGAGGGGATGATCGGCCAGTACTTGCTGATCTGGTAGTTCAGCTTGTAGTACTCGATGGTCGAACCCGGCAGCGTGGTTTCCAGGCCCACACGCTGGTAGGTACCGCGGGTCGGCATGAAGTAGTCGTTGCGGGAGTCGCGCGCCCAGCCCAGTTCCGTGCGCCATGCATGGAAGGTACGGCTGCCGACGGCATCGATGTAGTCGATGATCGACTTCGGGGTCGAGCCCGGATAGGTGGTGATCTGGTTGCTGTCGATGCCGAACATCAGCGAGACGGTGTCGGTCTCGGTGATCGGCACGCCGAATACCACCTGCGCCGAACCATTGGTGCTGTTGTACTGCGCGGTGTTGAAGTCGGAGTAGTCCAGTTCGCGCCAGGACAGGTTGTAGCCCAGCGAGACGCCGTCATCGGTGAAATACGGGTTGGTGTAGCTGAAGCCGTAGCGCTGCAGGTAGCTGCTGCGCGAGGCTTCGACCGACACGCGGTTGCCGCCGCCGAGGAAGTTGTTCTGCGACAGCTGCACCGAGGTGGTCATGCCGTAGGACTGCGAGTAGCCCAGGCCGAACACGAAGCTGCCCGAGGTGGTTTCCTTGACGTTGTAGACGACGTCGACCTGGTCGTTGCTGCCGCTGACGGCCGGGGTTTCCACTTCCACCGCTTCGAAGTAGCCCAGGCGTTGCAGGCGGATCTTGGAACGGTCGATCGCGGCCTGCGAATACCAGCTGTTCTCGAACTGGCGCATTTCGCGGCGCATCACCTCGTCGGAGGTGCGGGTGTTGCCCTTGAAGATGATGCGGCGGACGGTCACGCGCGGGCCGGGCACGACCTGCATGTTGACCGCCACGGTCTGCTCGGCGCGGTTGGTGGTCGGAATCGGGTTCACCTTGGCGAAGGCGTAGCCGATGTTGGACAGCGAGTTGGTGATCGAGTCGGAGCTGAACTCCAGCAGCGCACGCGAGAACGTGTCACCGGACTTCTGCACGACCATGCGCTCGACGTCTTCCTGCGGCAGGATCGTATCGCCGCTGACCTTGATCTCGGAGATCTTGTACTGGTCACCTTCGGTCACGCCGGCGGTGATGAACATGTCGCGCTTGTCGGGGCTGATCGACACCTGCGTCGAGTCGATGCTGAAGTCGACATAGCCGCGGTCCAGGTACCAGGAGTTGAGCTTCTCCAGGTCGCCGGACAGCTTTTCCTTGGAGTACTGGTCGTCACGGCGGTACCACGACGCCCAGTTGTGCTCCTTGGACTCCCAGTATTCCAGGATGTCCTTGCTCTCGAACTTCTCGGTGCCGACGATGTTGACGTGGCGGATCTTGGCCGCCTTGCCTTCCTTGATCGCGATGGCGATGTCGACACGGTTGCGGTCCAGCGGGCTCACCGTCGGGGTGATGTCGACGGTGTATTTGCCACGATCGTTGTACTGGCGGCGCAGTTCCTGGGTCACGCGGTCCAGGCTCAGGCGATCGAAGGTGCCGCCTTCGGTCAGTCCGATGTCGGACAGGCCCTTGAGCAGCTGGTCGGACTTGATGTCCTTGTTGCCGGTGACGGTCAGCTTGTTGATCGCCGGACGTTCCTTGACGGTCACCACCAGGATGCTGCCCTGGCGATCCAGCTGCACGTCTTCGAAGAAACCGGTCTTGTACAGGGCGCGGATGGTCTCGCCGACCTTGCTGTCTGTGACTGTCTCGCCGCGCTCGACCGGCAGGTAGGTGAACACCGTACCGGAGCTGATGCGCTGCAGGCCGTCGACGCGGATGTCGCTGACAGTGAAGGGCTCGGCTGCCTGGGCCAGGGCGGGAGCGCCGGTGACGGCGGCGAGGGCGAGGGCCAGCAGGCGGCGATTGGGGAGTCGCGTCATGTCACGTCCGGTAGGAAGGTCGATTGCATTGGTAAGGGATGCCGACGCTGTAGACGGCAAAAACATGGAAAAGTTCATCGCGGGACCAGGCCGAGGATGTCGTTGTAGAACGCCAATCCCATCAGCCCGGCCAGCAACGCCAGGCCGATGTATTGGCCGGCGGCGACGGCACGCTCGCTCAGCGGGCTGCCCTTGACCAACTCGATAAGGTAATACAGCAGGTGGCCGCCGTCCAAGATGGGGATCGGCAGCAGGTTGATGATGCACAGGCTCAGCGACAGCAGGGCGAGGAACTGGATGAACCAATCCACGCCACGTTTGGCCGAAATATTGGCGACCCGGGCAATGGTGACCGGGCCGGAAACGTTCTGCAGCGAGGCTTTGCCGGTGACGATCCGGCCCATCATGGCCAGTGAATCGGCGGCCATCCTGCCGGTTTCACGTACCGCCACCGTCACCGACTGCAGCGGGCCGAACTTGAGCAGGGTGTCGTAGGCGGGGCTGTAGCTCTTGGCAAAGCCGGTGCCGATCTGCCAGGTCGGCTGGCCCTTGCCGTCCTTGCCCTGGCGCGGGGTGATTTCCAGCGCCAGGCGCTCGCCACCACGCAGCACCTCGATCATCGCCGGGCCACCGCGGCGGCCGAGGCTGCCCACTTCGCTGATGGCCTGCTCGACGCTGTCGATGCGCTGGCCGTCGATCGCCACGATCAGATCGCCGGTCTGCAGGTGACCTTCCGCAGCCGAACCCTTCACGATGTTGTCCACCAGCGGCGGCTGCAGCCATGCACGCCAGTACACGCCGGCCAGGATAGGAACCCGGCGTTCATCGAAACCGGCTGGCAGCTGCGACAGCGGCAGGGTGCGCGAGCGCAGCTGGTCTGCGGGGTCGAGAACCTGCAGGGTCACGTCGCGACGGTCCATTGCCGCCGCGGTCAGGGCCATGCTGGCCTCACCCAGGGTGATCACATCACGGCCGTCCACGCTCAGCAGGCGGTCGCCACTGCCGAGCCCGGCCGTGGCGGCCATGCCCGTAGCGCGGCCCACGGTTGCGGAATAGTCCTGCTTGCCGATCACGAACATCGCCCACAGCAGCAGGATGCACAGCAGCAGGTTGGCGACAGGGCCGGCCGCCACAATGGCGATGCGCTGCCACACGGTCTTGTGGTTGAAGGCCTGGCCGCGCTCGTGCGGATGGACCTCGACTTCGCGTTCGTCGAGGAATTTCACATAGCCGCCCAGCGGGATGGCGGCGATGGCGAACTCGGTGCCATGGCGGTCGCGGCGCGACCACAGCGGACGGCCGAAGCCAACCGAGAAGCGCAGCACCTTGACCCCGCACAGGCGCCCGACCCAGTAATGCCCGAATTCGTGGAAGGTGACCAGCAGCCCAAGGCTCACGATCATCCACCAGACCGATCCGATGAAGTCAGTCATGCAGGTTCACATTGGCGGACACGGGCGGCGGCGTCATACGGGATGGGTGCGCTGTTCAGGTGGCGGCGATGGCGTTCAGGGTCAGCTGGCGGGCCCGCTGGTCGGCGGACAACAGAACCTCAAGTGTATCGGCTGGTTCGGTCGGCAGTGTTGAAAGAGCGTTAGCAACCAGCGTCGGAATGGTCAGGAAGCCTATGCGGCCCTGAAGAAACGCTGAAACAGCCTCTTCGTTGGCGGCGTTCAGCACCGCCGGGGCGGTACCACCGGCGCGCATCGCCTGCCATGCCAGCGCAAGACAGGGGAAGGCGTCGGTGTCGGGAGCCTCGAAATCCAGCCGGCCCTGGGTCAGCAGGTCGAGCCCGGACACGCCCGATTCGATCCGTTGCGGCCAGCCCAGGCCCACCGCCAGGGTGGTGCGCATGTCTGGCAGGCCCATCTGCGCCAAGGTGGAGCCGTCAACGAACTCCACCAGCGAATGCACCAGGCTCTGCGGGTGCACCAGCACTTCGATGCGCTCGCCGGGGATGCCGAACAGATGGTGGGCCTCGATCACTTCCAGGCCTTTATTCATCAACGTCGCCGAATCGACCGATATCTTCGGCCCCATCGACCACTTCGGGTGCGCCACGGCCTGGGCCGGGGTGACCTGCTGCAGTTCGGCGCGGCTGCGCCCGCGGAACGGTCCACCCGAGGCGGTCAGCAGGATGCGGCGCACGCCGGCACCGTCGAGGCTGGCATCGCGTGAACGCAGGCACTGGAAGATCGCACTGTGCTCGCTGTCGATCGGAATGATCTCGGCGCCGGCACGTTCGGCGGTACGGGTCAGCAGTTCGCCGGCCAGTACCAGTGATTCCTTGTTGGCCAGCAGGATGCGCTTGCCGGCCGCAGCGGCGGCCAGGGTGGAGGACAGGCCGGCGGCGCCGACGATCGCGGCCACCACGGTATCGCAGGCGTCACTGGCGGCCAGCTGGTCCAGCGCGGCATGGCCGGCGTGGGCCTGGGTGGCCAGGCCGGCGACGCGCAGGCCGTCACGCAGTTCGGCATACAGGGTTTCGTCGGCGATCACCGCATGCGCGGGCCGGTGCTGCCGGCACAGGGCCAGCAGCGCCTGTACCTGGCGGCCGGCGGCGAGCACGGTGGCCTGGTAACGCAGCGGATGGCGGGCGATCACGTCAAGCGTGGAGGCACCAATCGAGCCGGTGGCGCCGAATACGGCGACCCGGCGCAGGTCTGCAGCAGCATCCATGGTCAGAACCCGAAGATTTCCTTGCCCAGTGCGAACACCGGGATGGCCGCCAGCACGCCGTCGACGCGGTCGAGCACGCCGCCGTGGCCGGGGATCAGGTGGCCTGAATCCTTGGCGCCGGCATGGCGCTTGATCAGGCTTTCAAACAGGTCGCCCAGTACCGAGGCGAACACGGCCACCACCGAGGTGACCAGCAGGCCCGGCAGGTGCGCGGCATCGATGCCGGCCAGCCAGCCCAGGCCGACGGCCACTGCGACACCGGCGATCAGCCCACCGACAAGGCCTTCCCAGGTCTTGTTCGGGCTGATCCGCGGTGCCAGCTTGTGCTTGCCGAAGTGACGGCCAGCGAAGTAGGCACCCGAATCAGCGGCCCAGACCAGCGCCAGCGCGGCCAGCAGCCACAGGTGGCCCTGATGGCCCGGCGGGTCGCCGCCGGCATGGATCAGCACCAGCGCCGCCCACGCCGGCACGATCGCCAGGGTGCCGGCCAGCAGCTTGAGGATGCGCGCCGGACTGCCGGGCTGCGCGCCGAAGTTGAAGAAGCGCAGCCAGACCAGCGCGCCCAGCCACCAGGCTACGCCCACCAGGGTCGCGATCTGGAACAGCACCAGGGTGCCGGCATCGGCCCACACCAGCAGCACCATCAGCACCAGGTTGAGGACCAGCAGCACGGTGCGGGCGAGGGTGTCTTCGACATCGGCCAGTTTCAGCCATTCCCACAGGCCGATCAGCAGCACGGCAGCGGCAGCGGCGGCCAGCCATTGCGTGGGCAGCAGCAGGATCGCAGCAATGGCGACCGGCGCCATGATCAGCGCGGCGAGGACTCGGGTCTTGGTCATGGGCTGGACGTCTCGGTGGCCAGGGCGGCGATCTGGGCGCTGGTCAGGCCGAAGCGGCGCTCACGGCTGGCGTAGGCATCCAGCGCCAGCTGCAGCTGCGCGGCGTCGAAGTCCGGCCACAGCGCTTCGGTGAACCACAGTTCGGTATACGCCAGCTGCCACAGCAGGAAATTGCTGATGCGGGTATCGCCACCGGTGCGGATGAACAGGTCCGGTGGCGGCAGGTCGGCCAGAGCCACCTGTCGCCCCAGCAGGGATTCGTCGATCTGCTCGGGAAGCAGGCGGCCGGCGGCCACTTCAACGGCCAGTGCGCGTGCGGCGCGGGCGATGTCCTGGCGGCCACCATAGCTGGCGGCAATCGACAGGGTCAGGGCACTGTTGTCGGCGGTGCGCTGTTCGGCCAGCTGCATGCGGCTGACCAGCCCGGCGCCGAAGCGCTCGCGTTCGCCGATGAAGCGCACGCGCACGCCGCGCCGATGCAGCTCGTCCACTTCGCGATCGAGCGCGCCGAGGAACAGCTTCATCAATGCATCGACTTCTTCCTGCGGCCGGCCCCAGTTCTCGCTGGAGAACGCGAACAGGGTCAGCGCCGGAATGCCCAGTTCCAGGCAGCGCTCGATGGTGCGGTTGACCGCGCGCGCGCCGGCACGATGGCCGATGACGCGGGGGCGACGGCGCTGCTGTGCCCAACGCCCGTTGCCATCCATGATGATGGCAACGTGGCGCGGCAGGGCGGCCGGCAGGGGAGGCGGGACTGAAGGCATCGACTTCAGACCGACATCAGTTCCTTTTCCTTGTCGGCGACGACCTTGTCGATATCCTTGATGTTGGCGTCGGTCAACTTCTGGATATCGTCTTCGCCGCGCTTCTTCTCGTCTTCGCTGATGACCTTGTCCTTCAGCAGCTTGGCGACTTCCTTGTTCGCATCCTGGCGGATGTTGCGCACGGCGATCTTGGCGCCTTCGCCTTCCTTCTGTACCTGCTTGGCCAGTTCCTTGCGGCGCTCTTCGGTCGGCGGCGGCAGGTTGACGCGGATCGAGGTGCCGATGGTGTTCGGGGTCAGCTCGATGTTGTACAGGCCCTTTTCGATCTCCTTGATCATGCTCTTGTCGAAGGGCGTGACCAGCAGGGAGTGGGCGTCGGGGTTGGAAATGGACGCGACCTGGTTCAGCGGCGTGCTGGCGTTGCCGTAAGCATTGACCGTGACGCGGTCCAGCAGGGCCGGCGTTGCGCGACCGGTGCGGATCGAGGTGAGGGTGTGCTTAAGAGCGTCGATGCTCTTGGCCATGCGCGTCTGCGCGTTGTTCTTGATGTCGTTGAGCATCGCCAGGGTCCTGGATGTAACTGGAATCGGGCGATTATAGGCGAATACGGGACGCCGCCGGGCCTGAATCGGCCCGGAGGTCGCCTTGCGCTCAGCCTCAGGCCGGGTCGCGGCCCTGGACGAGGGTGCCGATGTTCTCGCCGTGCAGGATCTTCAGCAGTTCGCCCGGCTGGCCCATGTCGAACACGCGCATCGGCAGGTCGCTGTCGCGGGCCAGGGCAAAGGCGGCGGTATCCATCACTTCCAGGCCACGACGGATCACTTCGTCGTAGCTCAGGCTGTCGAAACGGATGGCGTCGCTGTACTTGTTCGGATCCTTGTCGTACACGCCATCGACCTTGGTTGCCTTCAGCAGCAGGTCGGCGCCGATCTCGATGGCGCGCAGGGCAGCGCCGGAGTCAGTGGTGAAGAACGGGCTGCCGACGCCAGCGGCGAAGATCACCAGGCGGCCCTTTTCCAGATGGCGGATGGCGCGGCGGCGGATGTAGTCCTCGCACACGTCGTTGATCTTGATCGCGCTCATCACGCGGGCCTTGGCGCCCACTTTTTCCAGCGCATCCTGCATGGCCAGCGCGTTGATGACCGTGGCCAGCATGCCCATCTGGTCGCCGGTGACGCGGTCCATGCCGCCAGCGGCCAGGCCTGCACCGCGGAAGATGTTGCCCCCACCGATGACCAGGGCGACTTCGGCGCCGGCCTGCTGGGCCTCGACGACTTCACGGGCCAGGCGATTGATGATCTTGGGGTCGATGCCGTAGTCCTCATCTCCCATCAGCGCCTCCCCGGAAAGTTTCAACAGGATGCGGCGATAGGCGAGCTTGGACATAGGGACCTCGGGTGCGTGGAAATCGCGGGCGATTCTACGCGCAAGCGGCGCGCGGCCAAAGCGTTTTGTGCACTGCGGCGCAAAATACCGGTGTGCCCCGTACATCCGGGGCGCACCATTCAGCCCAGCTCGGCGCCTGCAGTGGCAGAGAGTTCATCATGCCCCAGCTCGCCGGGAGAGCGTGCAATGACCCGGTTGCGGCCCAGATTCTTGGAGCGGTAGAGCACATCGTCGGCGGCGCGCAGCAGGTCCTGCACGCCGGCAAAACGCTCGTAGCCGCCCTGGGTGGCGACACCGGCCGAGAAGGTGATGAACAGCGGACCGCCTTCCAGTTCCGCCATCGGAGTGGCGACGATGTTGGCCAGTACCCGGCGGATTACGTCCAGCGCCACCGATTCGCTGGTATTGGGCAGCAGCGCGACAAATTCCTCGCCGCCGAAGCGGGCGACGGTGTCGCTGTTGCGCAGCTGCCCCTGCAGCTTGCCGGCAAAGGCGCGCAGCACTTCGTCGCCGGTCAGGTGACCGTGCGCATCGTTGATCTTCTTGAAATCGTCCAGGTCGATGAAGGCCACCGACAACGGCCAGCCATGGCGGCCGGCGCGCAGGAATTCCTGTTCAAGCACGGCTTCGAGCTGGCGGCGGTTGAGCACGCCGGTCAAGGCATCGCGATGGGCCTGGTCGGCCAGGCGCTTGGCACGGGCCTCGAATTCATCGGCGCGACGGCGGGCCTGGTCGGCATCCTGCAGTTCGCGCAGGTTGCGCAGGGTTGCGAGCTCCTGGGCGTGGTCGATCAGCTCGCGCACGCGGGCCGGCGAATTCAGGCCGTTCTCGAACAGGCTGGCGATGTCCGGCAGCGCATCGCTGATCCGGGCCAGGACCTGGTCGAAGCGGGCACTGTCCAGCTCCAGCCGGTCGTGGACCTGCTGCAGGGCGCGCTCGCGGGCGGCATCGGCGTCTTCATCCAGCCAGATGTCGGCAACGGCGCCAGACAGCTGTACGCAGGCCTGGAATGGATTCTCGGCGGCACCTTCGTCTTCGCTGTGGCGGATGCTGTCGACCAGGTAACGCGGCAGGCCCCACTCCTCGGCTACCCATGCACCGACGTCGGCGTGGCTGCAGCCGAGTTCCTGGCGCTCGCGCGCGATCAGGTCGGGGTTGTCGCGCGCTTCGCGCAGCAGCGGCAGGTAGCGTTCGGATTCGGCCTGGGCCAGGCACAGCACGCCCATGTCCTGCAGCAGCCCGGCCAGCATCAGCTCCTCCAGCCGGCGCAGGCCGCGGGCCTGGCCGAGCTGGCTGGCCGCCAGCGCGCTGAGGATGCTGCGCTTCCAGGCGCGTTGGCGCAGGTCGTGGTCGGCGCCGCCTTTGCCGGTCAGGCCCTGGGTGACAGTGAAGCCCAGGGCGAGGCTGATCGTAGCGTTCAGCCCGAGCATGGTCAGCGCCTGGCCGAGGTTCTCGATCCGGCGCCGGCTGGCGTACAGCGGCGAATTGGCGATGCGCAGCATGCGGGCACTCAACGCCATGTCGATGGCGATGATGTCCGCAGCGGTTGCGATGTCCGCTTCCGGATCCTGGGCCAGTTCGATGATGCGCAGGGCAATACCGGGCGGCGAGGGGAGGTTGCGGCAAAGCGCCAGTGCAGCTGTCAGCTCGGGAGGCATGTCGGGTCGTTCAATTCCATTAGGACAAGAATACCTAGGAATGCATCACAGTCCGCGACTTTCGTTCCTGTTATGTGACTGCAGGTTCCCTGTGCCGAGTATCGGCCTGATTCGCTTGCAACGCAAAGACCCTTGGTTCCGGTGTGCGCAGCAACGGTGCGCACCCACAGAAGGGGCACCCACCGCCGGTGCAGGCATAAAAAAAGAGCCGCGGTTTCCCGCGGCTCCTTCTGGTTTCATCACAGCCGGGAGGCTGGAATCAGACCTGCATCGCCTTGGCAACTTCGGCGGCGTAGTCTTCCACCACCTTCTCGATGCCTTCGCCAACGACCAGCAGCTGGAAGCCAGCCACGTCGGCGCCGGCAGCCTTGACCACCTGCTCGACGGTCTTGTCGCCGTCCAGCACGTAGCTCTGGCCGTACAGGGTCACTTCGCTGACGATCTTGTTGATCTTGCCGCTGATGATCTTTTCCAGGATGTCGGCCGGCTTGGACTTGTCCTTCTCGGACATCTTGGCCAGTTCGATTTCCTTTTCCTTTTCCACGAACTCGGCCGGCACATCGGCAGCCTTGTTGTGCGGCGGCTTCAGCGCAGCCACGTGCATGGCCAGGCCGCGAGCCAGTTCGGCGTCGCCACCGATCAGGTCGACCAGCACGCCGACCTTGCCGTTGGTGTGGACGTAGGAACCCACGTTGCCGGTGGTGTCCAGCTTGACCAGGCGACGGATCTGGATGTTTTCACCCAGGGTCTGCACGGCGGTCGCGCGGGTTTCTTCGACGGTCTGGCCGGTCGGCAGGGTGGCCGACTTCAGGGCTTCCACATCGGTGGCGCCCGATGCCAGGGCAGCGGCAGCGACGGAATCAACGAAGTTCTTGAAGTTGATGTCGTTGGCGACGAAGTCGGTTTCCGAGTTGATCTCGACCAGCACGGCCTTGCCGCCGTCCTGGGCCAGGCCCAGACGACCTTCGGCGGCCACGCGGTCAGCCTTCTTGTCGGCCTTGGCAGCGCCGGACTTGCGCAGCGCTTCAGCGGCGGCGTCGATGTTGCCGCCGGCCTCGGTGAGCGCCTTCTTGCATTCCATCATGCCGGCGCCGGTGCGCTCGCGCAGTTCCTTGACCAGGGAAGCAGTGATTTCCACGGGATTACCTCACGAAAGAAAGGGGTTGGGCCGGCATGGTGGCCGGCCCGTGTGACAGTTTCCTGTCGTCGCGCCATCGGCAGCGGACAGGAAAGGTGGGCGCAAGGCGCCCACCGGGGCCTGGATCAGGCCTGGGCTTCGCCCTTGTCGGCAGCAGCCTTCTTGGCCGGAGCGCGGCGAGCCGGCTTGCCTTCTTCGGCAGCAGCGTCGGCGAACTCTTCTTCACGGACGGTGGCAGCGTGCGGTGCAGCAGCCTTGCCTTCCAGCACGGCGTCAGCAGCAGCGCGTGCGTACAGCTGCACGGCACGGATGGCGTCGTCGTTGCCCGGGATTGCGTAATCCACCAGCTCCGGGTTGTAGTTGGTATCGACGACAGCGATCACCGGGATGCCGAGCTTCTTGGCTTCCTTGATGGCGATGTCTTCGTGGCCGATATCGATGACGAAGATCGCGTCCGGCAGACGGTTCATGTCCTTGATGCCGCCCAGCGAGGCTTCCAGCTTGTCGCGCTCGCGACGCAGGCCCAGCACTTCGTGCTTGACCAGCTTCTCGAAGGTGCCGTCGGACTCACCGGCTTCCAGTTCCTTCAGGCGGGCAACCGACTGCTTCACGGTACGGAAGTTGGTCAGGGTGCCGCCCAGCCAACGCTGGTTCATGAACGGCATGCCGCAACGCTCGGCTTCTTCACGGATCGACTCGCGGGCGCTGCGCTTGGTGCCCAGGAACAGGATGGTGCCGCGCTTCTGGGCAACCGACGAGATGAAGTTCATCGCATCGTTGAACAGCGGGACGGTCTTTTCCAGGTTGATGATGTGGATCTTGCCGCGGGCGCCGAAGATGTACGGAGCCATTTTCGGGTTCCAGTAGCGGGTCTGGTGGCCGAAGTGGACGCCGGCTTCCAGCATCTGACGCATGGTGACCTGGGGCATTGCAATACTCCTGATGGGGAACCGGCGATTCCGCCCGCGGGATAGGTATGCGGGACGCGTGGAAACGCTGAAGGTTCCGGGGTTGGGCTTCCCTGTTGCCTCCGTGGCCGAACTCCTTGCGGAGCACCCCGGCACGGATGGGGGCAGCAGGTGTGGATTCACCGGTGACGTCCGGTGTGGACGGCGTCCCGCGCACAGGGCGGCAGGACATCCCGGGGATTATAGCCCGCTTGGCTGGCGCGCTGCAATTGCAGGTGCCGGCGCGGCCAGGATCACCGCTGTGCCGTCCTGCAGGCGGGCGTGGAACCGGCCGCCTGCATAGCTATCGGCGCGCGGTGGCAGCTGCCAGTGGCGCTGGCGCGCGGCCAGTACGTAGCCGGCAAGACCGGGCAGCAGCAGGCTGCGGTGGCCGTCGGCGGCCTCATAGGCAAGATCGCTCAGGCGCGCGTGCCCGGTGCCACCGTTCAGCAGTCGCAGCATGAACTGCGACCCGTTGACCACCACCTCTGCCTGCAGGGAAGGGGCCGGCGTGGGGACCGGTTCGCCGCGGAACAGGGGCAGTGAATAGCGTGGCATGGCCGGTTCTGCCGGTGCCAGGATGATACGGAATGCCTGTTCGACGGCCACCGGCGCCGACGACGCCGGCAGCAGCCAGACGCGCTGGCGCGCACCGGCAGGAAGATCCAGCAGGGTCGGACTGGCCAGCACCTGCGCGCTGCGTTGCAGGTGTTCGGCAGCCGGTTGCTGGTCCCACGCCCAGACCTGCACTTGGCCGCGCCAATGCCCAGGGCCGGGGTTGTGCAGCCACAGCTCGGATCGCCCCTGTGCGGCAGGCAGGCGCAGCGTTGTCGGTATCAGATCCAGCGCCTGCACGGGCATGGGCAGCAATGCCAGCAACAGGGGCAGCAACAGGCGCATCAGTAGTAGGTGGTTGGCGGTTCGGATGCGGCACGCCCTTGCTCGTCCTGCGCTGGCGGGGCCAGTTCACGGACCTGTGGCGGCAGGTGCAGGGTGTCGCTGTGCTGCTGCGGTACCGGGCAACGCGCGCCGCCCTCCGTGCCGGTGCAGCCTTCAACCACGGTCAGGCGGATCTGCAATGGGACGGGTGCCGGGTCGGCCCGCGCGGTCGTGCCGGCGATGGACATCGCTGCGATCAGTACTGCCCGAACCACCTGCCATCCACCCTGTTGTCGATCTGATGCGCGGTATCGGCCGACATGGGCGATTCTGTAGTGAGGGGCGCCCCTCAGTAGGTGATCGTCACCTGTACCAGGTCGTTGTAGGTGCCGGCCGGCGGTTGGCCGCTCACCGGCGGTACCCTGCCGTAGATCGTCAACGGTTGCGCGCTGCCAGTGCCGACGCCGCTGAAGGTGTCCACGTTGAGCGTATTGCCCCAGCGCTGGCTGCGTGCAGTATCCCGATACAGCTCATAGGTCAGGTAATAGTTGTTGCTGCCGATGGTGGTGCGCATGCGCCGGGTACTGCTCAGTGCAGGGTTGTTCTGGCCATTGTCGAGGCTGACCTGGAACGCGGTGCGCTTGAGGCAGGTCAGGGTGAGGGTGGCGGTCTGGTCGATGTTGGCGGGAATGCCGCCGGTGACGTTGCCGAAATTCATGGTGGTGGTTAAGTAGCTGCCGCATTGCGGCAGCACGGTGGCAGTGGCATTGAAGCTGAAGGCATTGCTGGCGGTGTTGGTGCCGGTAGCGCCGCCATTGCAGGTGGCCGGCACGGTGGCGTTCCCCAGCAGCACCTCGTTCCAGGCCCAGGTCAGCACCACGCTGGCGCCGCTGAAGGTGCTGCTGTAACTACCCGATGCCAGCACCTGGTTGGCCGGGATCTGCGCGAACAACTGCACGCTCTGCGCGCCGCTGCCGCCGGTCAGCAGGGGCACGTTGTAGGTCATGGTCAGCTCCTGCGCCGGCGGTACGCCGCGCGGGGTCAGGCCGGTTACCTGGCTGTAGTTGGAAGTGTTGTAGAGCTGGAAATTGAGTGTATCGCCGCTGCCGTTGACCATCGTTCGCCACGGCGTGGTGGTGCTGCCGCCCGTGCCGTTGCCGATGCCCACGCAGACACGCACGCCGGTGGTGGCGAGCAGGCTCAGCGCGGCGGTGGTGCAGGTCACGGTGATGTTCAGGGTGCCCGAGGTCGGCCCGGCGGCGCCGCTGTTGACGTTGCCGAACGGCAGCAGTGCGTCGGCGGTGGCGGTGCAGGTGGCGGCCGCGCGCGCCGGTGCGCTGGCGATCAGGCCGGCCAGAAGCAGCAGGCCTAGCAGCAGCATCCTCACGGCGCCACCTCCGGCACGCATTGCAGGGACGCCGGACGAGGCCGCGCACCCGCGGCGACCACCTGCGGCGATGCCGGTACCCGCGTACGGCACTGCCCTCGGCTGGTGGTGATGTACAGCACGGTGCCAGCGGCCACGTCTTCCAGGTACAGCAGTCCGTCGTAACCGACCGAGGCCTGGCGGCCATCCGCCAGTTGCACCTCGCTGCCTGCTTCCAGCGGCTGCCCCGCCATGTCCTGCACGGTGAGGGTCAACGACGGCCGCGAGCGCAGGTTGAAGGTCAGCCCGGTGCCGGCACGCTGGCGCGGTGTTACCCAGTCCTCGATGCGATCGGCGCGCATGTCCGCCGGCAGGTCCAGGGTGTCGATGGAGACGCGGTTGCGCTGCCAGGACAGCAGTGGGCTGATCAGCAGCAGGCCACGATCGTCGGTGACACCGATCAGGCGGTTCTCAAGCCGCACCGGTACACCGCCCACGCCATTGGTGCTGACCACGGCGAAGGCATCGGCGACTTCGCGCGCGGCGAAGGTGTGCCCGGCCATCCACACCAGGCTGCCGCTGGCGCTGCCATAGGCGTAGTTGAGGCCGGACTGGCGCGAGGCACCCAAGGCATAGCGACCGACATCGTTGAGGATGCCGACTTCGGCCAGGCCGCCGCTGCCGTCGTCGCCGTGGCGCACCTGTGCGCGCCAACCGATACCGCCGGCGCTGCCGTCGCCCGGTACCGGCTGGGTGACATCGGCGACCCAGCTCTGGCGGTCGCCGTTGCGCTGGCTGGACAGGCTGGCCTGGCGGTTGTTGCCCAGGCTTGCGGTCAGCGACAGGTAGACACTGCGGTCATCGCTGTTGTCCAGGTTCTGGTTGACCGACAGGTAGGCCGACCAGCGCTGGCTCCAGCTGCGTGACCAGAACAGGCTGGCATAGCGGTTGTCCTCGCCATCGGGATAGCGCAGGCGCAGGTAGCTGGCGCTCAGGGAGCCCAGGCGCAGCAGGTCCAGGCCGACCGTGGCCTGCTCGCTGATGCTGGGCGGCAGGTTGGCCTGCAGCGCGCCCAGGTCGCGGTAGTCGCCGTGGCTGCGCACGCTGCGCAGATTGACGTTGAAACGACGGTTGTTCCAGCTGTACCCCAGCGCCCACTGGCCGCCCTGCAGGCCCTGGTAGCGGCTGTGGGCGTACGCGGCATTGACCACGCCCGCGCCGCCCAGCAGCCACCAGCCGCCCACGCCGGCCTGTGCCAGGCCGCCGCCACCTTCGGCGTGTGCTTCGCCGGTGAATGTGTCGCTGACGCCGCCGCGCCAGCTGGCGCTTGCCACGGTACGGTCGTCGTAGGCGAAGGAGCGCTCGCCGAACTGCTCGCGCAGCTGGCCGACGCCGAGCGACCAGTCCGACAGGCCCTTGGCCAGCAGTTGCTGGGTGCCGTAGAAGCTGAAATCCAGGGTCTGCATGCGGCCGAACGCATCGGTGACCACGACCTGCGCGCTACCGTTGCCGCTGATGCCCGGTTGCGCCGCCAGCTGGAATGGTCCGACCGGCACCTGGCCGCTGTACTGGCGCAGGCCATCGACATACAGCTCGACCGTGGATGGCACCACCGCCTGGCCTAGGAAGGCGGGCGTCGGGGTAAGCACACGGTACGGCTGCAATCCGTAATTGCGGCCGATCTGCAGGCCGCCCAGGCGTACCGGCCGGCTCCAGTCGACGAAGCCGCTGTAGAAGTCGCCCACCTCCAGAGTCAGCGCCCTGTCCGGGAAATCCAGGGTCCAGCGCGTGTCCAGGCGTACGCTGTCGCTGCGCCAGTGGCGGTCTCCGGTCTGGTAGCGACGGCTGACCGCGGTGTTCTCGAAGGTGCCGGCACCCACGCCGAACACCCGCAGTTCAGAGCTCAGGGTCAGATTGCCGAGGCGGTCGACGCGGCTGCCATACAGGTCGTAATTGAGCAGGACGCCGGGCGAGGCGCTGCTGCGCGGCGCGCGCGCCTGCGGGCGGCTGAGCACGGTCGTGGGCAGGGTCAACTGGTCCAGTGGCACGTCCAGCGCGAGGGTCTGCAGGTGCGCGTCATAACGCACCACCGCGCCGCTGATCTGGTCCAGATACACGGGAGCATCGCCACTGGCATTGAAACCGACCTGGCGCAGGATCTCGGGGCTGGCCTGCAGGCGGCCGCGATTGTCGGTGAAGGGCAGCAGGCCGCGTGGCGTGCTGTTGAGGGTCACGTCCAGGTACAGCGTCTGGTTGGCCGTGAGTGGGGTCGGTGGCGGCAGCAGGGCATCGGCGGAGACCCCGGAGACATCGGCTGCATGGGCCGCCGGGGACAGGGCCGCACCGAGCGCTGCGCTCATCAGCGCCTCAGCGAGCCGGTGGTGGCGGCAGCGACGTCTGTTCCGACTCGCCATTGAGCTTGGCCGTGATCTGGTCGTTGTCGCGGTCGATCGCCGTGCGCTCCAGCGGCCAGCGCATGACCTGGCCGGGCAGCACGTAGCCCAGCAGGCCGGGATGGACGATGCGCGGCCGCTCCGGGCTGCCCAGGGCGAGGTCGGCGATCTGCGCGTAGCTGTTGCCGGTATTGCCTACTTCCACGCCGTTGCGACCGTCGTCCAGCCGGACCAGGCGGGCGTGCAGCTGCGGTGCCAGCCGGCCGCCGGCGCCGGGTTGCACGAACACCGGGATGGAATAGCGCAGTACGAACTGCATGCCTTCGCTGCGCGTGGCCAGATCGGGCACCTCATCGACGATCAGCCGGTAGTACTGCTGCGCAGCCGGTGCGTCGGCAACGGCGCGCATGACCCGCACCAGCTGCTGCTGGCCCGCTGCCAGTTCCTGC
Source organism: Stenotrophomonas sp. PA-6-5C (assembly GCF_021605635.1). Taxonomy (NCBI): domain Bacteria; kingdom Pseudomonadati; phylum Pseudomonadota; class Gammaproteobacteria; order Lysobacterales; family Lysobacteraceae; genus Stenotrophomonas; species Stenotrophomonas sp. PA-6-5C. The sequence continues at coordinate 65,821 of NZ_WKEE01000019.1, read as the reverse complement.
ATCGGTGGCGTAGCCAGCAGATCCTCGGTGGGCAGCAGTTGCTCCTTCCCGTCCTGCTGTACCCAACGGAACACCCTTACCTGCAGCTTCACCGGCGAGGTGCCGCTGTTGGTCAACCACAGTTCGCCAGCGCGCTGGCGTGCTTCCAGCTGCAGGCTGGTGGGGGCGACCTGCAGGCTGGTCGCCGAGACCTCGTTGACCCCAAGCAGGCTGAAGACGAGCAGCGCCACGCCGGTGGCGCGCCACGGGCGGGATCCGGCCATGCGGGCGTGCTCCATCAATAGGTGATCGTGGCGGTAACGGTATCCAGATAGTTGCCGGTAGCAGCGTTGGCCGTGCTCAGGTTGAGGATCTGGCCGTAGACGATGTAGGGCACCGCCAGCCCGGTGCCGATGCCGGCCTGGGTGTTGGTGCCGGTGGTGGCGCCCCAGACCAGGGTGTGTGCGGCATCCTGGTAGAGCTGGTAGCCCACGTAGTTGTTCGCGGTCACTGCGGCGTTGGTGTTCTTCATCCGCCGCGTGGTGACGTCATTGGCCGTGCCGGCATTGGCACCGGCATTCAGCGCGATGGTGTACGGGGTCAGGGCCGAACACTGCGCGGTCACGGTGCCCTGGCCCAGGGTGGGGGTGGCGGTGGTGGAGGCGGCGGTACCGAAGTCGACGTTGGTGGCCGCAGCGGCAGTGATGGTGCAGGCCTTGGTGACCACCAGGGTGACGTTGAACGTGGTGGTGTCGGCGGCGGCGGCCGGGCCGGCCAGCAGCAGGGCCAGGGCCCAGGCCAAAGGGGAACGAGCTGCGGATCGCATGGACAACCTCCCTGACCCGAAGGTCCGTTGAACAGGGCGAAAACGGCACGTTCGGCGCCGTTTTGACGACAGTGGGGCCAGCGTAGGCACCGCAAGTGTCTGTATTCCGTGAGAAACAGGCTATCGAAAGGGTGTGGACCATCACGCTTTCACCTTCCTTGCCGGATCCGTGCATGGCCCGGATCGCCAGTTGGGTGGCGTTCGTTCAGATTGCGGCCGGATCGGCGATAATGGGAGCCATGAGCGTGAATATCAAAACCCCGCAGGAAATCGAGATGATGCGCATCGCCGGCCGCCTGGCCAGCGAAGTGCTCGACATCGTCACCCCCCACGTCAAGCCCGGTGTCACGACCGAGGAACTGGACCGCATCTGCCACGACCACATCGTGAACGTGCAGGGCGCCATTCCGGCCAACGTCGGCTACCGCGGCTTCCCCAAGACCGTGTGCACCTCGGTCAACAATGTCATCTGCCACGGCATTCCCAGCGAAGGGAAGGTCCTCAAGGATGGCGACATCATCAACATCGACGTCACCGTCATCAAGGACGGCTGGCATGGCGACACCAGCCGCATGTACTTCGTCGGCACCCCGTCGGTGATGGCCAAGCGCCTGGTCGACGCCACCTATGAAGCCATGTGGCGCGGCATCCGCGCGGTGCGTCCGGGCGCAACCCTGGGCGACGTCGGCCATGCGATCCAGAGCTATGCCGAAGGCGAGCGCTTCAGCGTGGTGCGCGAGTACTGCGGCCATGGCATCGGCAAGGTCTACCACGATGAACCGCAGGTGGTGCATTACGGCCGCCCGGGCCAGGGCCTGGTGCTGCAGCCGGGCATGACCTTCACCATCGAGCCGATGATCAACGAGGGCACCCGCTACAACAAGGTGCTGCCCGATGGCTGGACCGTAGTGACCAAGGACCGCAAGCTGTCGGCGCAGTGGGAGCACATGATCGCGGTCACCGAGACCGGCGTGGACGTGCTGACCCTGTCGCCGGGCGAGTCGCAGGTCTCCTGACGATGCTGCCGGCGAGTTCGCTGCTGGACACGCCGGCCGCGTCGCTCAACGACCCGGATTGGGCTGCTGCCGCGCGCGATGCGCTGCAGCAGGCCGACACGCGCCTGTACCGCCGCTTCGACCAGGGCGACAACATCGAGCGCCTGCTGGCGTTGCGCGCGCGCGCGGCCGATCACCTGATCCGCCATGCATGGCAGCGCTGCCTGCCAGCCGACAGTGGCCTGTCGCTGTTCGCGGTGGGGGGCTATGGGCGTAGTGAACTGTTCCCGCGTTCGGACATCGACCTGCTGGTGTTCGGCGATCCGCTGGCGCAGCTGGCCCACGAGGACGCGCTCGCGCGGCTGTTCGCGCTGCTGTGGGATTGCGGCCTGGCGGTCAGTCACGCAGTGCGTTCGGCCGCGCAATGCAGCGAGGCCGCTGCCGACCAGACCGTGCTGACGGCGTTGATCGAAGCGCGCCCGCTGATGGCCGATGAGGCAGCACGGCGCGCGCTGCGTGCGGCGGTGGATGACCGCGAACTGTGGCCACCGCGTGCGTTTTTCCTGGCCAAGCTCGAGGAACTTCGCAACCGTCACCAGCGCTTCGGTGACACTGCCGACAACCTGGAGCCGGACCTGAAGGATGGCCCCGGCGGCCTGCGTGATCTCAATACGCTGGGCTGGATGGCGCTGCGTGCGTTCGGTGTGCGCGATCTGGAAGCGTTGGTCGGCCTGGGCCACCTGGGCGCTGACGAGGCCGCTGCGCTGAAGCGCGAACGCGCGGTGCTGGCACGACTTCGCTTCGGCCTGCATCTGGTGGCGCGACGCCCGGAAGAGCGCCTGCGCTTCGATTACCAGAAGACCCTGGCCGCGCGCCTGGGCTTTGAGGACGACGCCGAAAGCCTGGGTGTCGAGAAGATGATGCAGGGCTTCTACCGCGCCGCTTCGGTGGTGCGGCGGATCAGCGATCGTCTGCTGCAGCGTTTCGAGGAACAGTTCGATGGCGAGGCACAGCCCGAACCACTGACCGTGGGGTTCGCCCTGCGCCGTGGCTACCTGGCGGCCAACGATGCCGACTGGCCGAACGCCGACATCGGCCAGGTCTTCGCGCTGTTCGCCAGCTGGGCCAACAATCCGCAGATCCGTGGCCTGCATTCGTTGACCGCGCGCGCGCTGGCCGAATCGCTGCCGCTGCTGCCTGCCTATGACCAGGCAGACCCTGACGCGCGCGAACAGTTCATGGCCCTGCTGCGCGGCCAGCGCCCGGTCGACACGCTTTCGCGCATGGCGCGGCTGGGCGTGCTGGGGCAATGGATTCCCGCGTTCGCCCAGGTCAGCGGGCGCATGCAGTTCGACCTGTTCCATGTCTACACCGTCGACCAGCACACGCTGATGGTCCTGCGCAACATGGGGCTGTTCGCCAGCAGTCGCGCCGACGAACGTTTCTCGATCGCCCATGAAGTCTGGCCGCGCCTGCGCAAGCCCGAACTGCTGCTGCTGGCCGGCCTGTTCCACGACATCGCCAAGGGGCGCGGCGGCGATCATTCCGAACTGGGCGCGGTCGATGCACGGGCCTTCTGCCATGCGCAGGGGCTGAGCGGTTCGGATACCGAGCTGGTGGCCTGGCTGGTCGAACAGCACCTGCGGATGTCGGTGACCGCGCAGAAGCAGGACATCGCCGATGCGGACGTGATCCATCGATTCGCGACGCTGGTCGGCAGCCGCGACCGCCTCGATTACCTCTACCTGCTGACCTGCGCCGACATCGCCGGCACCAGCCCGAAGCTGTGGAACGCGTGGAAGGACCGGCTGCTGGCCGATCTGTACTTCGCGACCCGGCGCGCGCTGCGCGAGGGCCTGGAACACCCGGTGCCGGCCGCCGAGCGCGTGGCCGAAGCGCGCGACAGCGTGCGTGCGCTGGTGCGCGAGCAGGGCTACGACGATGCCACCATCGACCGCCAGTTCGCGGTGATGCCCGACGAAGGTTTCATCCGTTTGCGTCCGGAACAGCTGGCCTGGCAGGCCGCCGCGCTGGTACCGATCAAGCAGGGCCAGACGCTGGTAAAGGTACGTCGGATCAGCGTCGACGACCCGGCATTGGAAGTCTTCGTGCACTCGCCGGACCGTGATGGCCTGTTCGCCGCGATCGTGATGACGTTGGACCGCAAGGGCTACGGCATCCACCGCGCACGCGTGCTGGATGGTCCGGCCGACACGATTTTCGATAATTTTGAAGTGAGCCCGGCCGATACGTTTGCCGATGGCAGCAGCGCCAACCTGGAAGCGGCCCTGCGCGAGGCGCTCAGTGGCGATTTGACGCGGCTGCGTCCCTCGCGGCGGGTGGTGCCGCGCCAGCTGCGCCATTTCCGTTTTGCCCCGCGCATCGAGTTCCGCGATGAACCCGGCGCAACCCGTTTCGCCCTGGTCGCACCCGACCGTCCCGGCCTGCTGGCCGACGTGGCGTTCGTGCTGCGCAACCAGGGACTGCGCGTGCAGGACGCGCGCATTGCCACATTCGGCGAACGCGCCGAAGACACCTTCGTGATCAGTGACGAACACGACCTCCCCCTGACTGAATCCGCCCGGCAGCAGCTGCATGACGCAATGCTGGCCTGCCTGGACCCTGATCGAAACGCTGGAGACCCCGCCTGATGGCCACCAAGCCTGCAAAGAAGACTGCCGCGACTGCCAAGAGCGCAGCAGCCAAAAAGACCACTGCCGCTGAGCCGGTTGCGAAGAAGACTGCCGCGCCGAAGAAGGCTGCGGTCAAGAAGGCTGCAGTGAAGAAGGCCCCGGCCAAGACCGCAGAAGCCGCGCGCGCCGAGAACATCGCACGCAAGTCGCTGCGCAAGCCGGCCGGCCCGGGCGTGGAAGAACTGAAGTTCGGCATCGAAAGCGCTTTCGAGCGCCGCGCCACGCTCACCCTGCACGAACTGGAAGGCTCGACCCGGCCGCTGGTCAACCGGGTGATCGATGGCCTGGAGAGCGGCGAGTTCCGCGTTGCCGAGCCGGATGGCCATGGTGGCTGGAAGGTCAACGAATGGTTGAAGAAGGCCGTGCTGCTGTATTTCCGTGTCAACGACATGGCCGTGGTCGATGCACGCCCGGCACCGTTCTGGGACAAGGTCGAATCGCGCTTTGCCGGCTATGACGAGGCGAAGTTCCGCCGTGGCGGCGTGCGCGTTGTGCCGGGTGCGATCGCCCGTCGCGGCACGTATTTCGGCAAGGACGTGGTGCTGATGCCGAGCTTCACCAACATCGGCGCCTACGTCGGCGAAGGCACCATGGTCGACACCTGGGCCACCGTCGGTTCCTGCGCGCAGATCGGCCAGCACTGCCACCTGTCCGGTGGTGCCGGCATCGGCGGCGTGCTCGAGCCGCTGCAGGCCAGCCCGACCATCATCGAAGACCATTGCTTCATCGGTGCGCGTTCGGAAGTGGTGGAAGGCGTGGTCGTCGGCCATCACAGCGTGATCGGCATGGGCGTGTTCCTCAGCCAGAGCACCCGCATCTACAACCGCGCCACCGGCGAAATCAGCTACGGCTACATCCCGCCGTACAGCGTGGTGGTGTCCGGCTCGCTGCCGAGCAAGGACGGTACCCACTCGCTGTACTGCGCGGTGATCGTCAAGCAGGTCGATGCCCGTACCCGCAGCAAGACCAGCGTCAACGACCTGCTGCGCGGCCTGGCCGACTGACGGAGCCGCACGCATGAGCACCACCGTCTACGGTCTGAAGAACTGCGATACCTGCAAGAAGGCGAGCAAGTGGCTGGACCGCTTCGGCGTGCCGTACACCTTCGTCGACTACCGCGACAACAAGCCCAGCCCGGAAACGTTGCTGGAATGGGCCGCGCAGCTGGGCGGCCTGGCGGCGATGGTCAACCGGTCCTCCACCACCTGGCGGCAGTTGCCGGACAACCGCAAGGCTGCCGATTCGGAAGCGGAGTGGAAGCTGCTGCTGCGCGAATATCCGCAGCTGATCAAGCGCCCGCTGGTGGTGACTGCCGACGGCAAGGTCAGCCAGGGTTTCAGCGACAACGGCTTCAAGGCGCGCTTCGGCGTGGGCGGCGCGTGAGCGCCGTCCTCGACCTGGCCTGCGATCTGATTGCACGGCCGTCGGTGACCCCGGACGATGCCGGTTGCCAGGCGCTGATCGGTGAACGTCTGCAGGCGGCCGGTTTCACCTGCGAGCACCTGCGGCTGGGCGAGGTCGACAACCTGTGGGCCACCCACGGCAGCGGCGCACCGGTGCTGGTCCTGCTGGGCCACACCGACGTGGTGCCGCCGGGCCCGCGCGAGGCATGGCAGAGCGATCCGTTCGCACCGCAGATCCGCGATGGCGTGCTGTACGGTCGCGGCACCGCGGACATGAAGGGCAGCGTGGCCGCGTTCGTGATCGCTGCCGAACAGTTCGTCGCGGCGCATCCGCAGCACACCGGCACGCTGGCGGTGCTGTTGACCAGCGACGAAGAGGGCGATGCCATCGACGGCGTGCGCCATGTCGCGCGGCTGTTCGCCGAGCGCGGCCAGCGCATCGACTGGTGCATCACCGGCGAGCCGTCGTCCACCGCCACACTGGGTGACCTGCTGCGCGTGGGACGACGTGGCAGCCTGTCGGCCAAGCTGCGCGTGCAGGGTGTGCAGGGCCACGTGGCCTACCCGGACAAGGCGCGCAATCCGATCCACCTTGCCGCGCCGATGCTGGCCGAACTGAGCGCACGGCGCTGGGACGAGGGCTACGAGAGCTTCCCGTCGACCAGCCTGCAGATCTCCAACATCCATGCCGGTACCGGCGCCAACAACGTGATTCCCGGTGAGCTGGAGGTGGATTTCAACATCCGCTACAACCCGCATTGGGATGCACCGAAGCTGGAGGCGGAGATCACCGCGTTGCTGGACCGTCATGGCCTGCAGTACACGCTGAAGTGGCACCGCAGCGGCGAGCCGTTCTACACCCCGGAAGGGACATTGCGCGCAGCGGCGCGCGCGGTGCTGGCCGAGCATACCGGTCGCGCGCCGGAAGAGAGCACCGGTGGTGGCACCTCCGATGCGCGCTTCATCGCGCCCCTGGGTGCGCAGTGCATCGAAGTCGGCCCGGTCAACGCCAGCATCCACCAGGTGGATGAAAACGTGCGCGTGGACGAACTGGAAGCGCTGCCGGGGCTGTACCAGCGATTGGTTGAACGCCTGCTGGTGTGAGGACGGTGGGTGCCGACCGTTGGTCGGCACGCCTTCCTGTAGAGCCGAGCCATGCTCGGCTGATTTTCCCTGGTAGATGCAGCCGAGCATGGCTCGGCTCTACTATTCCGAAAAAATGAAGAACGGCGGTTCGACCGCTTTTTTCCAGTAGCTCGGCGCGGCCATGTAGAAGCGCTGCGCCTCGGCCTTGGCGAACCAACGCGCCGCCGCATCGCTGTCCCTCTCCACGCCCGGCGCACTCCGGCCCAGCAGCAGCCCGGCGAAGTACTGGCCGAACACATTGCCCTGTTCCGCGGCACGCTGATACATCTGCAGCGCGCGTGCCGGATCGCGCGGCAGGCCCACGCCTTTTTCAAGCAGTGCGCCCAGATCCACCTGCGCTTCGGCATCGCCACGCTCGGCGCGACGCTGGATCTGCGCAACCAGCGGATGCACGGTGTCACCCTGCGCAGCCACCGCATCCGGCAGTCGCGATGATGAACTCGCGTAGCGCTGGTAGATCATTCCGCGCAGGTCCCAGCGCAGCGCCTGTTGTGCGTCACCACGCTGGCGATAGGCCGTGGCGAGCCCGTAGAACGCATAGGGATTGCCGTGGTTGGCCGCCGCCAGGTAGGCGCGTTCGCCACGTCGCCAGGACGCGCGCAGCACCGGTGCCGGGTTGATGTGGGGGCTGTCGGCATGGCGCAGCGTGCCGGAGATCCAGATCCGGCCCAGTGCTTCTTCCGCCTTGGTGTTGTGAAAGGTCCAGGGGGTGACTGCCGCCGCACGCTCGTAATAGGCAATGGCGCGCGGATCGTTGAAGCGTTCAAAGGTTTCCGCAGTATCAAAGGCACCGTCGAAGCTGCCGTCGGTTCCGCGTTGTTCCAGTGCCTGTTGCTGGGCCGGCGGCAGGGCCGAGGGAGGAGGCAGGGTCTGGCAAGCGGCCAGGCCCAGGCAGAGCAGGGCGGCCAGCGCCGCGGTGCGTCCATTGCAGTGTTGCATTCCCGTTACACGATTCAGGGCGGGCCATTATGCGCTTCAGGACGTGGTTGCCGACGCAACTGTTGCGCAGCGGCGGAAACCGGGGTAGGGTCGATGCCATGTCGCTCCGCCTGGCCACCGCCGTCAACAACACCAACCGCAATAATCTGCGTGCGAATAATCGCGCGCGGCCGATGCGGGACTGCGCCCTGGGTAGATAGACAGCAACACACGCCCGGACACCAGAAAACCCGCATCGGCCGATGCGGGTTTTTTTGTGCCCGGGCGCAGCCCCACCCGGGCCTGGATGGCCGGTCGAACACCTTCCCCCCGTGTACTTCCCCACAACAGGAGTTCCACCCATGTGTTCGATCTTCGGTATTTTCGGCCTGCAGGCCGGTGACGATCTTCCTTCCCTGCGCCGCCATGCGCTGGAGCTGTCGCAGCGCCAGCGCCATCGTGGCCCGGACTGGAGCGGCGTGTATCTGGACGAAGGCGCGCTGCTGGTCCACGAGCGCCTGGCCATCGTCGATCCGGCCGGCGGCTCGCAGCCGCTGCTGTCCGAAGACGGGCAGCTGGCGCTGGCGGTCAACGGCGAGATCTACAACCACCAGCAGCTCAAGGCCGGCCTCGCCGAAGCCTATGCCTTCCAGACCGGTTCGGACTGCGAGGTGATCAACGCGCTGTACCGCCAGGGCGGATCGCCGGCGCAGTGGCTGGAACAGCTCAACGGCATCTTCGCCTTTGCCCTGTGGGACCGTGCAGCCGGCCGTGTGCTGGTGGCGCGCGATCCGTTGGGCGTGGTGCCGCTGTACTGGGGCCATGATGCGCAGGGGCGGCTGCGCGTAGCGTCTGAAATGAAAGCGCTGGTCGACACCTGCGCCGACGTTGCCCAGTTCCCGCCGGGCCACTACTACGACAGCGCCAGCGGTGAGCTGGTGCGCTACTACCAGCAGCCGTGGCGCGAGTACGACGACGTGCAGGGCCGCCAGGCCGATCTCGCCGAGCTGCGCCAGGCCTTTGAACATGCGGTTGAACGCCAGTTGATGAGTGACGTGCCGTATGGCGTGCTGCTGTCGGGCGGGCTGGATTCGTCGCTGGTTGCCGCCGTGGCAGCGCGCTATGCGCGGCGTCGCATCGAAGATGGCGGCCAGAGCGAAGCCTGGTGGCCGCGCCTGCATTCGTTCGCCATCGGCCTGAAGGGCTCGCCGGACCTGGCTGCTGCTGCGGTGGCCGCCGAAGCGCTGGGCACCGTGCACCACGGCTTCGAATACACCTTCGAAGAAGGCCTGGACGTGCTGCCGGAGGTGATCCGCCACATTGAAACCTACGACGTGACCACCATCCGCGCGTCCACGCCGATGTTCCTGCTGGCGCGCCGGATCAAGGCGATGGGCGTGAAGATGGTGCTGTCGGGCGAAGGCAGTGACGAGATCTTCGGCGGCTATCTTTACTTCCACAAGGCGCCGGACGCACGCGAATTCCACCAGGAACTGGTGCGCAAGCTCGATGCCCTGCACAACTACGATTGCCTGCGGGCCAACAAGTCGATGATGGCCTGGGGTGTGGAGCCGCGTGTGCCGTTCCTGGACCGCGAGTTCCTCGACGTGGCGATGCGTTTCGATGCTGCGCACAAGATGGTCGGCGCCGGTTTCGGTGGTCGCCGCATCGAGAAGGCAGTGCTGCGCGAGGCCTTCCAGGGCTATCTGCCGGACAGCATCCTGTGGCGGCAGAAGGAGCAGTTCAGTGATGGCGTTGGCTACGGTTGGATCGACGGCCTGAAGGCGCATGCCGAAGCACAGGTCAGCGACCGGGTTCTGGCGGCCGCCGACAAGCGGTTCCCACACAACCCGCCGCAGACCAAGGAGGCGTACTACTACCGCCACCTGTTCGAGCAGTTCTTCCCCAGCCATGCGGCGGCTGAAACCGTGCCGGGCGGCAAGTCGATCGCCTGTTCCTCGCCGGCAGCCATTGCCTGGGATGCCAGCTTCGCCGCTGCCGCCGATCCGTCGGGCCGCGCCATCGCCGGCGTGCACGAGCAGGCGTTGGCCTGACCGGCACTGCCCGGTCGCCTGACAACGGTAGCGCCGGGCCATGCCCGGCGAGCGCACAGCGCCGGAGCAGGCAAGGACGTATCATCGGCGCCCTGCACATTGGGGAATGTTCATGGACGTACAGACCGGAGGTCCCGTGCGGCCGACGAAGTGGGCGTGGCGTTACCTGGTCTGGGCTGGCGTGCCGCTGCTGGTCGGCCTGCTGCTGGCCCGCTATGCCGGGCCCGGGCTGCCGACGGTGACCAGCAAGGCCGAGGCCGTGGTCGGCAGCGATTGGGCGCATCACCTGGCCTCGCCGCTCGGCCTGTTCCTGCTGCAGCTGCTGGTGCTGTTGCTGGTCGCCAAGGGTGCCGGCGCGCTGTTGAAGCGTTTTGGACAGCCGGCGGTGATCGGCGAGATGGCCGCTGGCCTGATGATGGGGCCGCTGTTGCTGGGCAGCCTGCTGCCGCAGGTGCATGGCGCACTGTTCCCGGCCGCTTCGCTGGGGCCGCTGGGCATGCTCAGCCAGCTGGGCGTGCTGATGTTCCTGCTGGTGGCAGGTGCAGAGCTTGATCTGGGCGCTTTGCGTGGGCGTCGTCGATTCGCCTTCACCGTCAGCCACGCCGGCATCGCGGTGCCGTTCGTGCTCGGCGTGGCCCTGACCATCTGGCTGTACCCGCAGCATGGCCCGCAAGGCGTGAGCTTTACCGCGTTCGCGCTGTTCGTCGGCATTTCGATGAGCATCACCGCCTTCCCGGTGCTGCTGCGCATCCTCGCTGATCGCGGCATCACCCACACATCGCTGGGGCAGACCGCCATTGCCTGCGCGGCGTTGGGCGACGCGACTGCGTGGTGTCTGCTGGCGCTGATCGTGGCCGCAGCGCAGGCCACTGGCTGGTTGCCGGCCAGCCTCAACCTGTTGTGCGTGGTGGCGTTCATCGCGCTGATGCTGGGGCTGGTGAAGCCATGGTTTGCCCGCAAGACCATCGCACCGGGTCGCGAAGGACGCTGGCTGCTGGGCATCCTGCTGCTGTCACTGGCCAGTGCGCTGGTTACCGAAGTGCTCGGCATCCACGCGCTGTTCGGCGCATTCGCCGCGGGTGTGGCGGTGTCGTCCAACGCGCAGCTGCGGCAGCTGCTGGTGGCCAGGGTCGAACCGTTCGCGGTGACCCTGCTGCTGCCGCTGTTCTTCGCCATGACCGGCCTGCGCATGCGCGCCGACGCGTTGCACAGCAGCGACATCCTGTTGTGCGTGGTGGTGATCGCAGTGGCCACGGTGGGCAAGCTGCTGGGCACCTGGAGTGCGGCACGCAGTACCGGCATGGCCTCGCGTGAAGCGTGGCGACTGGGTGCGCTGATGAACACCCGCGGGTTGATGGAACTGATCGTGCTCAACCTGGGCTACGAGCTGGGCCTGCTCGGCGACCGCCTGTTCGCGGTGCTGGTGATCATGGCGCTGGTGACCACCGCAGTGACCGGGCCGCTGTTGAACCTGATCGAGCGCCGCAGGGCCTGACCCGGTCGCGCGGGCGGGCATTTTGTAGAGCCGAGCCCATGCTCGGCTCCGCACCAGAAGCAGCCGAGCATGGGCTCGGCCCTACAGCGTGCAGCGCACCCTCGGGCATGTGGGGGCCGCCGTCAGTGCACCGGTACCAGCGTCATCGTGTGCTGCGCCTTGCCGGGCAGGAACGGGGTGGGGCGACCATGCACCCAATCCTCGTGTCCCGCGCCCCAGTAAGGCGATAGCGGATGGCCGCTCTGCCCACCCGGCATGTGCACGATGCCGTCGGCTTCGTGGCCGGGCGAGACCACCATCCGCTGCGAGGCACCGAAGGACGGCGTTTGTACACGCGGCATGTCACGGTCGCCGGGCAGCGGATCGGCCGGCATGCACAACCAGCGACTGGCGAAGGCGGGCAGGGCGCGCGCGACCGGGTGGCAGATCGCTGCGGTGTTGCGCTCGCCCCAGCTGCGGTGTGCCAGCGGTCCCTGCCTGGACAGCTCGGCTTCGGTGCGACGTGCAGCATCGGCCAGCAGCGCATCCCAGCTGGTGTACGCCGGCGGCAGCAGGTTGGCGGGCCGCTGTTCCAGCATCGGCCAGGCCACACCTTCCAGCTGCGCCAGGCGCGGTGCCAGGAAATCCTCGCCCAGCTGCGCCCGGGCCGGTGCCAGCAGCGCATCGGTCAGCGTGTCGAGCACCTGTGTACGGAATTCGCGCACCACCCGGTAGCTGGTCGAATTGATCGCGGCGCGTCCTTCCCAATGCGCGCTCGCAGCACCCAATCGCTTCAGTGCCGGATCGTCGCTGTGCTCGATCACCTCCTGCAGCAGCACCCACCAGCGCTGCAGGAACACTGCGCGGTCGTCCAGCTGGATTGCCAGCAGGTCGTGTTCGTCGAAGCGTTCCTGGGTGGCCAGCAGGTCACGGATCTGCCGACCGCGTGCGCCGAGGTCGTAGCCGCCATTGCCGACGGTGGCCAGGGTCGCCTCGTCCACCACGCGACTGTTGGCGGTCCACAACCGATGGCTGGGCGGATCGATCAGGCTCGGCGCGGCATCGCTGCGGATCGGCCAGGGCGCGCAGCCCCGGTTGCCCTGATTGTCATTGAAGCCCAGTGGTGAGCAGTGCGGGCCACGGTCAGGCCGCACGCCGATGAGGCGCCACGCGATGCGTCCGCTGCGGTCGCCGACCACCAGGTTCTGCGCGGGAATGCCGGCGTGGTCGGCAATCTGCAGGGCCTGGTCCAGATCGGCAGCGCGTGCCATGTCGGCGAAGTCCATGCGCACCGCGCCCGGCAACTGCGCGACCCAGCGCAGGGCGTCGCCGCTGCCATCGGCGTGGGTGTGCAGGATCGGGCCCCACGCGGTTTCGCGTACTGGAAAACGCACGTCGGCGCTGCCGGCCACGACGATCCGCTCCTCATGCACGGTCACCGCAGCGTCGGCGGGCTCGGTGCGGAAGTCGGCGGTATCGATGTAGCTGTTGGTGAAGCCCCAGGCCACGTGGCCGTTGCTGCCGACAATCACCGCCGGCACGCCCGGCAGCGAGAACCCGCTGACGTCGACCTGGCCACCTGCGGCCTGCGGGTCGGGGTAGCGCAGGCGCACACGGAACCACAGGCTGGGCGCGCGCAGGCCCAGGTGCATGTCGTCGGCGACGATCGCACGGCCATCGGCAGTCAGCGCGCCGGCAACGGCGAAATTGTTGCTGCCGACCGCGTCGGCATCTTCGGCAACTGCGCCAGTTGCGGCCTTCAGCGTGTGCAGGTCCAGCTGGCTGGCATCGGGCAGGCTGGCGTCGCCGCGGGGAGCGCCGGTCAGCGGCGCGTCCCACTCGCTGCCGTCATGCGCCAGCAAGGCGTACAGGGCCGGCGGCACCACCGCGCGGATGCGCTGCAGGGCCAGTTCGGACGGGTTGCTGGGGTCCTGCAGGTCGGCGTACATGGCCAGGCCCGCCAGCACGCTGTCGCTGGCCTGCCACGGTCGCGGCGCCTGCCGCAGCAGCAGGTAGGCCCACGGCCGCACCGCCAGGCTGCCCAGACCCTGGTTGACCCCGTCCACATAGGCACGCACGGCCGCAGGGTCGCTGCCCAGCGCATCCTGCAGATGGGCCTCGGTGCGCGCGCGCAGGCGGTGTACGCGCATGCGCTTGTCGGCTTCGATCGCCTTCGCCCCGAACAGCGCGGACAGTTCACCTGCGGCACTGCGCCGCATCAGGTCCATTTCGAAATAACGTTCCTGCGCGTGAATACGGCCAAGCGCCCGCAGCGCATCAGCCTTGTTGCCGGCGGTGATGGTGACCACCCCCAGCGCATCGCGCTCCACGGTGACCTTGCCGGCCAGCCCGGGCAAAGGGCGCTCGCCATCCAGCTCGGCCAGGCTGCCGCGCAGCAGCAACCACAGGACCAGCACCGCGAGCAGCACGATCGCGACCAACGCACCCAGAATCCACCGCCACTTACGACGCATTGCAGGTCCTTCCCGAGCATGTCGGCCGATTGTAGCCGCAGGCGCAACTGCGACTGATTCCGATTAGATCACCGTATTTCCAGATGGGGCACCATGGGCGCCATCGATTCACAGGAGCTCCCCCCATGAAAGGCAACCCGGACGTCATCGCCTGCCTGAAGGAACTGCTGCGCGGCGAACTCGCCGCCCGCGACCAGTACTTCATCCACTCCCGCCGCTACGAGGACCAGGGCCTGTTCGCACTGTACGAACGCCTGAACCACGAGATGGAAGAGGAGACCCAGCATGCCGACGCGCTGCTGCGCCGGATCCTGTTCCTGGGCGGCGACCCGGACATGCGCCCGCATGCCACCGAGCCGGGCAAGACCGTGGAGGAAATGCTGCGCAAGGACCTGGACACCGAATACGCCGTTCGCAACAACCTCGCCGCCGGCATGAAGCTGTGCGAGGAGAAGGGCGACTACGTGAGCCGCGACATGCTGCTGGCGCAGTTGAAGGACACCGAGGAAGACCACGCCTGGTGGCTGGAACAGCAGCTGGGCCTGATCAAGCGCATCGGCCTGGAGCTGTACCAGCTGAGCAAGATCGACGGCAGTGGCGCCCCGGCGCACTGACCGCTTGATGTAGAGCCGAGCCAAGCTCGGCTGCTGTACCTGATGTAGAGCCAAGCCATGCTTGGCGGCATTTCACAGAAGCACAACGTCCTGTCGCCCGCCAGCACCGGAGCACCGCCAGCCAGCCTTCGCCCGCCAGCTGCTCCACCGCCCGCCAGCCGACAAACAAAGAAGCCGGGGAATGCCCCGGCTTTTTTGTGTCTGGCGTCCCGTTCCCGGTAGCGCCGGGCAGGGTGTGTCAACCAAGGTTGACACCTACCGTCATTCGACCGACAGCCCTTCCACCTTCTGCCAGCCACGCGGCAGCAGGTGGCCACGGGTGGCGCGGGCGCCCAGATAGGCCTCGAGCTCGTTGAACTTCAGGCCCATCGTGCGCTGGCCGCTGCGTACCTGCAGGGTCTGCCCCGGGCTGATCGCCACGATTGCCACCACGCGCTCGGTGGCGAGCTTGGCCTTGGGGATCTCGATGATCTTGTTGCCCTTGCCCTTGTCCAGTTCCGGCAGGTCGTTGGCGGCGATCGCCAGCAGGTTGCCCGAACTGGTCACCGCGACGATGCGGTCGGTGGCGACGTTGGCCACCACCGACGGCGTAAGCACCGACGAGCCCGCCGACAGGTTCAGCATCGCCTTGCCGGCCTTGTTGCGGCCGATCAGGTTCTCGAAGCGGGTGACGAAACCATAACCGTGGGTCGAGGCCAGCACGAAGCGGGTATCCGGTTCGGCGCTGGCCAGGGTCACGAAGCTGGTGCCTGCGGCCGGCGAGAAGCGGCCGGTCAGCGGTTCACCGTTGCCGCGCGCCGAGGGCAGGGTATGCACCGGCGTGGAGTAGGCGCGGCCTTCGCTGTCGAGGAACGCGACCTGCTGGGTGCTGCGTGCACGCACCGCGCCCTGCAGGGCATCGCCATCGCGATAGGACAGGGTCGAGGCATCGATGTCGTGGCCCTTTGCGGCACGGATCCAGCCCTTCTCGGACATCACCACCGTCATCGGTTCGCTCGGCACCAGCTCGGTCTCGTCGATGGCCTGCGCCGCCTGGCGCTGCACCAGCGGCGAACGGCGCTCGTCACCGAACTTCTTGGCATCGGCCTGCAGCTCGTCGCGGATCAGCTTCTTCAGCTTGGCCTTGCTGTCGAGGATGCTCAGGATCTTGTCGCGTTCCTTGGCCAGCTCGTCCTGCTCGCCGCGGATCTTCATCTCTTCCAGGCGGGCCAGCTGCTTCAGCTTGGTTTCCAGGATGTACTCGGCCTGGTCTTCGGACAGGCCGAAGCGCGCGATCAGCGCCGCCTTCGGTTCGTCCTCGGTACGGATGATGTGGATCACCTCGTCCAGGTTGAGGAACGCCACCAGCAGGCCTTCCAACAGGTGCAGGCGGCGCTCGACCTTCTGCAGTCGGTGCTGCAGGCGGCGGGTGACGGTGCTGCTGCGGAATGCCAGCCATTCGCTGAGCAGCGTCTTCAGGTTCTTCACCTGCGGACGGCCGTCCAGCCCGATCACGTTGAGGTTGACGCGGTAGCTGCGCTCCATGTCCGTGGTCGCGAACAGGTGGCCCATCAGCTGCTCGGCGTCGACGCGGTTGGAGCGCGGCACCAGCACCACGCGCACCGGGTTGGCGTGGTCGGATTCATCGCGGATGTCTTCCAGCCACGGCAGCTTCTTGGCACGCATCTGCGCGGCGATCTGCTCGATCACCTTCGACGGCGACACCTGGAACGGCAACGCGGTGACCACCACGTTGTGCGCTTCCTTGGTGTAGGTCGCACGCGCACGCACGCTGCCGTTGCCGGTCTCGTACATGTTCCGCAGGTCGTTGGCCGGGGTGATGATCTCGGCGTTGGACGGGTAGTCGGGGCCCTTCACGTGCTCGCACAGGTCGCGCACGCTGGCATCCGGGTCGTCCAGCAGGTGCAGCAGCGCGCTGACGATCTCGTTGAGGTTGTGCGGCGGCACATCGGTGGCCATGCCCACGGCGATGCCGGTGGTGCCGTTCAGCAGCAGATGCGGCAGGCGTGCCGGCATCCAGGTCGGTTCCTGCAGGGTGCCGTCGAAGTTCGGCGCCCAGTCGGTGGTGCCCTGGCCGAGTTCGCCCAGCAGCACTTCGGCGATCGGGGTCAGCTTGGATTCGGTGTAACGCATCGCCGCGAACGACTTCGGATCATCGCTGGAACCGAAGTTGCCCTGGCCTTCGATCAACGGGTAACGGTACGAGAACGGCTGCGCCATCAGCACCAGCGCTTCGTAGCACGCGCTGTCGCCATGCGGGTGGTACTTACCGATGACGTCACCGACGGTGCGCGCGGACTTCTTCGGCTTGGACGCGGCATTCAGGCCCAGCTCGCTCATCGCATAGATGATGCGGCGCTGCACGGGCTTCAGGCCGTCGCCGAGGAACGGCAGGGCGCGATCCAGGACCACGTACATCGAGTAGTCGAGGTAGGCGCGTTCGGCGTACTCGCGCAGCGGCAGTTGTTCGAAACCGTGGAACACGGGGCGGGCAAGATCGGTCATGCGGCGTTGTTACCTATGTCGGGAGGCGGTGACGGCGGTCGCCGCTCTCAATCCAGTGATTATCCGGATGCGGCGGGGGATGCCAAGCCGCGTGCAGGGTCCAGGCCCGGTTCCAGGCCGTGGCCGGCCCGTGCCAGGTAGCGTCCGGGCGGCAACCCGAAGTGTCGCCGGAACACGGTGACGAAGGCGCTGGCGCTGCTGAAGCCCAGTGCGTGGGCGATATCGGCCACGCTGCGGCCCTCGCTGAGCTGCCGCAGCGCCTCGGCCAGCCGCGCCTGCTGGCGCCACTGGGCGAAACTGAGGGTGGTCTCGTCGCGGAAATGGCGGGTCAGGCTGCGCGGCGACAGGCCGGCCCAATGCGCCCACTGCGCAAGGCCGCGCTCGTCGGCCGGGTCGGCCAGCAACTGCGAGGCGATCTTCAGCAGGCGCCGGTCGCGCGGCATCGGTAGATGCATGCGCTGGCGCGGCGCGGTGCGGATCTCGTCCAGCAGCACGTTGATGATGTGCTGCCGCTCGGTGGTGCTCTCGTAGTCCTGTGGCCAGTCGCAGATGCGTTCGGCCACCGCCTGCGCCAGCCGCGAGATGCCCAGCACGCACGGATCGGCCGGCAGTTCGGCGCACAGCGGTGCGGCCAGTACCATGCCCCAGCCGCGCAGCGGTCCATCGATGTGGACCGTATGCGGTTCGGCCGGTGGCATCCATCCCGCGGAGCCGGGCGCCAGCGACCAGGTGCCATGCGAGGTGCGGGTGGTCAGCAGGCCACGTTCAACGCAGATCAGCTGCGCGCGGACGTGGTGATGCCAGTCCACTTCGCGCGCCAGGCCCTGTTGGCTGTCAAAGCGGAAGGCGATGACCGGCGGGCCGTCATTGCGCTCGAACCAGTCCAGCGCTTCTTCACGCAGCAGGGTGGCAGGGCCGGGTTCGCCCGCCTTCACATGGGCTGGGGGTGGCTTGAATGTGACATTCATTGGCTGGATTGTACTACCGGGCCAGTTGGGAGCGCCATTAAGGTGGCGCCTTCACCTGATCCAGCCCATTGCTGCAACACAGCATTCGATGCCAGATCGAATATTTCCATTGAGAAATATTTTTTTTGGAAGAGAATGCTCCCCCATGATCTGTCCTGCAACCACTCCCCCCAGCTTCGGCCTGCTGCTGCGCCAGGTGCGCGACGGCCTGGTCCGCCAGCTCGATGCGTCCATGGCCGAAGAAGACCTCGGCATCGGCTTCACCCACTACATCGGGCTGAAGGTGCTCTCGAACATGGCGCCGTGCACGGCCAACGAACTGGCCCAGGCCATCGACCAGGTGCCCAGCGCGGTCACCCGCCTGCTGGACAAGCTGGAAGCGCTCGGTTGCGTGCGCCGCGAGCCGCATGCCCAGGACCGGCGTGCGTTGCAGATCGTATTGACCGATGAAGGCCGCGCGCTGTGGGCGCGGTTGAAGCTGCGCGGCGACGCGGTGATGGATTACGCCCTGCGTGATCTGTCCGCCGACGAACGCACCCAGCTGCTGTCCCTCCTGACCCGAATCCGCGATTCCCTGACGACCCCATGAACCCGATCCCGCATCCCACTCTCCGCCGGTCCGGACGCGCGCTGCTGGTTTCAGCGCTGGCCCTGGCCCTGGCCGCCTGCGCCAGCAGCCGCGGCCTCACCCCGCAGGGCCACGTGCTCGACGTGGACAGCCTGCACAGCGAACGCACCCTGGCCGACAGCGACCTGAGCGCCGCCGGTTTTCCCGCCCAGGACTGGTGGAAGGCACTGGGCGATACGCAGCTGGATGCGTTGATCGCCGAAGGCCTGGCCGGCCATCCGAGCCTGGACGCCGCCGACGCCCGCCTGCGCCAGGCACAGTCGCAGGTCGGCACCGCACGCGCCGATCGCCTGCCCAGCCTGTCCGTGTCCGGTGGCTACACCGGCCTGCGCCTGCCCGAATCGATGGCCGGCGATGAAATCGGTGGCCACTACGCCGGCAGCAGCCAGGTTGCCTTCGATTTCAGCTACGGCATCGACCTGTGGGGCGGCAAGCGCGCCGCCTGGGAAGCCGCCGTGGACGGCGCGCACGCCGCCACTGTAGAGGCCCAGGCCGCACGCCTGAACCTGTCCACCGGCATCGCCCAGGCTTATACCGATCTGGCTTATGCCTGGCAGCTCAATGACGTAGCTGAAGAAGAACTGGCGCGCTCGCAGAAGTCGCTGGAACTGACCCGGCAGCGTCGTAGCGCCGGCATCGACAGCGACCTGCAGGTGCGCCAGGCCGAAGCCCGCGTACCGGCCGCACAGCAGCAGTTGCTGGCGGCACAGCAGCGCATCGACGCGGGACGCACTGCGCTGGCCGCGCTGGTGGGCAAGGGCCCGGACCGGGGCCTGTCGATCGAACGCCCGCGGGCGATGAACCCGCTGGCCCTGCAGCTGCCGGGCGTGGTGCCCAGCGAACTGCTCGGCCGTCGCCCGGACATCGTCGCCGCGCGCTGGCGGGTGGAAGCGGCCGACAAGCAGATCAAGGTCGCCAAGACAAAGTTCTACCCGAGCCTCAACCTGACCGCGCTGGCCGGCGTGGTCGCGCCGAATGTCGGCGACCTGCTGCAGAGCAGTTCCAGCTTCGCTTACATCGGTCCGGCGCTGAGCATGCCGATCTTCGAAGGCGGCAAGCTGCGCGCCAACCTGGCCAACACCGATGCGCAGTACGACCTGGCCGTAGCGAACTACAACCAGGCGGTGCTCGATGCACTGCGCGATGTGGCCGACCAGGTCAACGCCGTGCGTTCACTGGCGCAGCAGGCGCAGTCGCAGCAGCAGGCGGTGGATACCGCACGCGCCGCTTTCGACCTGGCCCAGCAGCGCTACCGCGCCGGCATCGGCAGCTACCTGGACGTGCTGACCGCACAGTCCACCCTGCTGCAATCGCAGCAGCAGCTGGCCGGCCTGCAGTCGCAGCAGCTGCAGAGCTCGGTGCGCCTGAGCAAGGCCCTCGGCGGTGGTTTCCAGCCCAGTGACGCCGACGCCGCACCGCTTGCTTCCCATTCCGATTCCTCGCATTCCTGAAGACGCCTGCCATGAGCCAGACCCAAGACACTGCGGCCCCCGCCGCCCCCAACCGTCGCGGCAAGCTGCTGCGCGGCCTGTTCGTGATCGTCGTGCTGCTGCTGGCGGCACTGGCGCTGTGGTACTTCATGTTCGGCCGTTGGTTCGAAGAGACCGACGACGCCTACGTGCAGGGCAACCAGGTGCAGATCACCCCGTTGGTGGCCGGTACCGTGGTCGCCATCAACGCCGATGACGGCATGCGCGTGGAGCGCGGCCAGCTGCTGGTGCAGCTGGACCCGGCCGATACCTCGGTGGCCCTGCAGCAGGCTGAAGCCAACCTGGCCAAGACCGTGCGCCAGACCCGCGGCCTGTACCGCAGCGTCGAAGGTGCGCAGGCAGATCTGAACGCACGTCAGGTGACCCTGAAGCGCGTGCGCGACGACTTCGCACGCCGCAAGGGCCTTGCCGCCACCGGCGCCATCTCCAACGAAGAACTGGCCCACGCCCGCGATGAGCTGGCGGCTGCCGAAGCGGCCGTGGCCGGTTCGCGCGAGACCGTCGAGCGCAACCGTGCGCTGGTCGACGACACCGTGATCGCCACCCAGCCGGACGTGCAGGCGGCCGCCGCGCAGCTGCGCCAGGCCTTCCTCAACAATGCGCGTTCGGGCATCGTCGCGCCGGTCACCGGCTATGTTGCCCGTCGTTCGGTGCAGGTCGGTCAGCGCGTGCAGCCGGGCAATGCCCTGATGGCGGTGGTGCCGACCGAGCAGATGTGGGTCGAAGCCAACTTCAAGGAAACCCAGCTGCGCCACATGCGCCTGGGCCAGGAAGTGGAACTGAAGTCGGACCTGTATGCCGGCGATGTGAAGTACAAGGGCCGCATCGACAGCCTGGGCCTGGGCACCGGTTCGGCGTTCTCGCTGCTGCCGGCACAGAATGCCAGCGGCAACTGGATCAAGATCGTGCAGCGCGTGCCGGTGCGCATCGCCATCGATGCCAAGCAGCTGGCCGACCACCCGCTGCGCATCGGCCTGTCGATGAAGGCTGAGGTGAGCCTGCGCGACCAGAAGGGCGAAGTGCTGCCGAGCGCGGCCGCCAAGGGCACGGTGTTCGACACCGACGTGTACGCCAAGCAGCTGCACGATGCCGATGAGGTGATCCACACGATCATCCAGGGCAACCTGCCGCAGCAGGCCAAGGCGAGCTGAGGTCGGCCATGTCCGCACAAGCTCCAGCTGCGCCCGGCTCTCCGGGCGCACCGGCGGCGCCGGGTGCGGCCGCCGGCTTCCTGCCACCCAGTGTGGCCCTGTGCACCGTGGGCCTGGCAATGGCCTCGTTCATGCAGGTGCTCGACACCACCATCGCCAACGTCTCGCTGCCGACCATCGCCGGCAACCTCGGCGCCAGTTCGCAGCAGGCGACGTGGGTCATCACCTCGTTCGCGGTGAGCACCGCGATCGCGCTGCCGCTGACCGGCTGGCTCAGCCGTCGCTTCGGCGAGCGCAAGCTGTTCGTGTGGGCCACGCTGGCCTTCGTGATCACCTCGCTGCTGTGCGGCCTGGCCCAGAGCATGGGCATGCTGGTGCTGTCACGCGCGCTGCAGGGATTCGTCGCCGGCCCGATGTACCCCATCACCCAGTCGCTGCTGGTCTCGATCTATCCACGAGAGAAACGCGGACAGGCGCTGGCGCTGCTGGCGATGATCACCGTGGTGGCGCCGATCTGCGGGCCGATCCTCGGTGGCTGGATCACCGACAACTACAGCTGGGAATGGATCTTCCTGATCAACGTGCCGCTGGGCATCTTCGCTGCGCTGGTGGTGGGTAACCAGTTGAAGGGTCGCCCGGAGCACGTCGAAAAGCCGAAGATGGACTACGTCGGCCTGGTCACCCTGGTGATCGGCGTGGGTGCATTGCAGCTGGTACTCGATCTGGGCAACGACGAGGACTGGTTCTCGTCGATGAAGATCGTGGTGCTGGCCTGCGTGGCCGTGGTGGCGCTGACCGTGTTCCTGATCTGGGAACTGACCGACAAGGACCCGATCGTCGACCTGAAGCTGTTCCGGCACCGCAACTTCCGCGCCGGTACGCTGGCGATGGTGGTGGCCTACGCCGCGTTCTTCAGCGTGGCCCTGCTGATTCCGCAGTGGCTGCAGCGCGACATGGGCTACACCGCGATCTGGGCAGGCTTGGCGACGGCGCCGATCGGCATCCTGCCGGTGATCATGACCCCGTTCGTGGGCAAGTACGCATCGCGCTTCGACATGCGCATGCTGGCCACCATCGCGTTCGTGGTGCTGTCGATGACCAGCTTCCTGCGTTCGGGTTTCAACCTGCAGGTCGACTTCCAGCACGTGGCCGGCGTGCAGCTGATCATGGGCATTGGTGTCGCGCTGTTCTTCATGCCGGTGCTGCAGATCCTGCTGTCGGACCTGGATGGTCGTGAGATCGCGGCCGGCTCGGGCCTGGCCACGTTCCTGCGTACGCTGGGCGGCAGCTTCGCCGCGTCGCTGACCACCTGGCTGTGGGCGCGTCGCACGCAGGTGCATCACGCGGACCTGACCGAACACATCTCGGTGTATCAGCCGGGCATGCAGGACCAGGTGGCGGCGATGGGGCAGGGCGACCTGCAACATGGTGCGGCGGTGCTGAACAACATGATCAACCACCAGGCGTCGCAGATGGGCTTCAACGACATCTTCTTCCTGCTGGGCTGGATCTTCCTGGCGATCATCACCTTCCTGTGGCTGGCCAAGCCGCCGTTCGGTGCAGGCGCCGGTGCTGCCGCCGGTGGCGGGCACTGATCGATCGTTGTTGTTGAAACGCAGAAACCCCGCCGCAAGGCGGGGTTTCTGTTTGGGCGTTGCGGGAAGTGTGCTGACATGGCTTTCAAACAGTGTGCCGTGGCACATCCAGGTCAAGCGCACTGGCTCGGGCCTAGCGTGTGCGATACACGCGCTTGAACATCACGCGATCGCGGAACAGCTGGCTGATCGCCCACATTCCTGCCACAAGTACGACGCCGCCCGTGACCCAGCCGGCAGTGGCCTGCACGTGGCTACCGACAAATGCGCCGCAGATGACGGCGGCGACGATGACAAGCAGGTGCGCTTCCTTTGGTGCGCCGTAATGGACCTCGGCCTGGCATCCCACGCAGACGGTCACGCCGTAGTTGGAGGTGGTGTGGCAGTGGGGGCAGATGGTGCTGCGCTGCATGGAGCGTCCTTTGTGGGAGGAAGGGGCGCCGGAGCAGAGCGTGATGTCGTGTCTGCCCCCGGTAGCGGTAAATCTGCCTGCCGGGGAAAGGGAATTGGGTGGATTTGGTCTAGGAAAAGTACGAATTCGAGCGGAACGTGAAATGGATTCGGATACGAATGATGTTCAGAGCGTGGCGGCGATGTGCCGAAGGGGGATCGCACAATCAAGTGGCCGCCAGATGGGGCCGGATACGACACGTCGAGCAGCAATCGCATGCAACGCCGCGTCCCGAACTCCGGACATGAAAAAACCCGCTTGCGCGGGTTTGATCATTGTCTGAGTCATGGTGCCCAGGAGAGGACTCGAACCTCCACGAAGTTGCCCCCGCTAGCACCTGAAGCTAGTGCGTCTACCAATTCCGCCACCTGGGCGACTCAGGAGGAGAATTTTGCAGGAAGGTTGGATATGTGTCAACACCATTTCACACATTTTTTTCTGCACCCCTTTCCGCGTCCACGTCCAGATGCAGCAGCAGGCTGCGCATCGGCGGCGAGAGCGTTTTCCAGTCGGCAAACGCGGCACACAGTCGGCGCTGTGCCCATGCGTTGCCGAGTGCAACGGCGACGATGCCGGTGGCCCGTCGGTGCCGCCGTGCGATCGTGCGTGGCGCGATGCCCACGCCGATGCCATGGCCCACCATCGTGCACAGGCCTTCGAAGGTCTTCATGCGGATGCGCACGTCGAGCGTGCGTCCGGACTCTGCTGCCAGTTCTTCGATATAGGTCTGCAGTGCGTTGCCGTCGGCCAGCGCGACGAAGGTTTCGGCCAGCACGTCGCTGAAGTCGAGCGAGCGCCGCGCGGCGAAGCGATGGCCAGCCGGCAGCAGCATCATCAGCGGGTCTTCCGCAACCACATGGCGGTGCAACCCGTCGGCGGGGACGGCGTCACTGATGATGCCGGCCTCTGCCTGGCCGGCACGGATCGCGCGCACGACTTCATTGCTGGTGCGTTCGTGCAGTTCCACGCGCAGGCGAGGGCGTTCGGCCAGCCATGGGGCCAGTCGCGCGGGCAGATAGTTGGTCAATGCCGCGGTGTTGGCATACAGGTGCAGCGTGCCGCGCGCGCCGTGGGCGAAGGCCTGCAGTTCGCCGCGCAGCTGTGCCTGCTGCTGCAGGATCAGGCGCGCGTGATGGGCCAGTGCGGCGCCCGCTTCGGTGAGGCTGACGCCGCGCGGGTGACGGGTCAGCAGCGCGGTGCCGGCGTCGGTTTCGATCGCGCGCAGGCGTTCGCTGGCCGATCCCAGTGCCAGATTCGCCTCTACCGCGCCGGCGGTGATGCTGCCGGCTTCGGCGACCGCCAGGAACAGGCGCAGATCGGCAATGTCCAGACGCATGTCATGACCTCGCATCGTGGCCGTTGCCTTCGGAGCAGCCGAAGGGTAGGGCGGGAATGCCGCATTGTGCGCTGAAGTGCCGCCGGCTCCAATGAAAGCATGAACGAAACGAACTACTTCTATGGGTTGCTGGTGGGGGTGTTCCTGTTGGCCGGGGTGGTCAAGGGCGTGACGGGCATGGGCCTGCCGACCGTGGCGATGGGGCTGCTGGGCGGCGCGTTGTCGCCGGTTGCGGCGGCCTCGATGCTGTTCATTCCCACCTTTGTCACCAATGCCTGGCAGCTGCTGTCCGGTCCATCGGTGGGGCGGATCGTGCGGCGGCTGTGGCCGATGATGCTGGCGGTGGTGATCGCCACCCTCGGCGCCGCCGCGCTGCTGGTGCGGGTGGATCGTGATGTGTCACGGGCCGCGTTGGGCGTGGCGCTGGTGGTCTACGCCGGGTACGCGTTGCTGGCGCCGGTGTTGCGGGTACCGGCTCGGCGCGAGCGCTGGCTGGGGCCGCTGGTCGGCGCGATGTCCGGTGTGGTGACCGGCGCAACCGGCGTGTTCGTGATGCCGGCGGTGCCCTACCTGCAGTCGTTGGGATTGCAGCGCGACGAGCTGGTGCAGGCGCTGGGCCTTGCATTCACGGTGTCCACGATTTCGCTGACCACAGGCCTGGTGCTGCATGGTGCGTTCGGCGTGCAGCAGCTCGGCCTCAGCGCGTTGGCAGTGGTGCCGTCGCTGGCCGGTATGTGGCTGGGGCAGGTGATCCGCCAGCGCATCAGTGCGCGGGTATTCCGTGCCTGCTTCCTCGGCTTCCTGTTGCTGCTGGGCCTGGAGCTGGTGCTGCGTTCGTGGTGGTGATGCTGGCTGGACGCCAGACAAGAAAAAACCCGCTTTCGCGGGTGTTTTTCATTCTCGACATGGTGCCCAGGAGAGGACTCGAACCTCCACGAAGTTGCCCCCGCTAGCACCTGAAGCTAGTGCGTCTACCAATTCCGCCACCTGGGCGTCGAGGAGGAGAATTATGCGGTGCCGTGACGGAGGTGTCAACACCCTTGTGAAACTCCCGCGTCGGTCGCGCTCTGCATATCCACGCCATGCGTGGATGGGTGCCGAACCCGGATTACAGGCAAAAAAAATCCCCGCCGAAGCGAGGAGTTTTTTTGTTGGTGCCCAGAAGAGGACTCGAACCTCCACGGTTTTACCCGCTAGTACCTGAAACTAGTGCGTCTACCAATTCCGCCATCTGGGCGTTCCAGAGGCGCAATTGTGAAGATGAACCGGGGACCTGTCAACGATTTCCCGAAAATTCTTAATGGGGATGCGTCAACCGGTTTGCTGACCCGTTCTGCACGCCCGCAACGGCTACCATGGAGGGCGATGACTACCAAAAAACCAAGCAAGGGCGGGAGCAAGTCCCGCAGTGAAGCCCCCAACAAGGGCGCCAAGGCCGGCCCGGCCCGCAGCAACAAGCCGGGCAAGCCGTTGCCGGGCTGGCTCCCCACACTGGCCGAAGGTGGCGCACCGCCGTCTGGTCGAGGCCGCCGCAACGCAGAGGCACCGGGCCCCGCGCCGGGCCGCAAGCTGCCGCCGACGGGCAAGGTGATCGACGATCCCTATGCGTCCCGCGAAGCAGAAAAGTACGAACAACCCATCGCCAGCCGCGAGGCCATCCTGGCCCTGCTGGAGCGCTGCGAAGGGCCGCAGACCGCTGAAGAACTCGGCGCGCGCCTGGGCCTGACCGCACCGGACCGTGCCGAGGCACTGTCGCGCCGGCTCGGCGCCATGGTCCGCGATGGCCAGCTGGTGCAGAACCGCCGCGGCGGCTTCGCTCCCATCCAGACGTTGAACCTGGTCACCGGCGTGGTGATTGCCAATCCGGAAGGCTTCGGCTTCCTGCGCCCGGTCGAGGGCGGCGACGATCTGTTCCTGCCGCCGTACGAAATGCGCAAGGTGATGCACGGCGACAAGGTGCTGGCCCGTGTCACCGGCATCGATCACCGCGGCCGTCGCGAAGGCAGCATCGCCCGCGTGCTGGAGCGCGGCATGACCCGCCTGATCGGCCGCTTCAGCGTCGAGATGGGCATCAACTACGTGGTGCCCGATGACAAGCGCATCCAGCGCAACGTGCAGGTGCCGCCAGACCAGACCGGCGGCGCGCGCGATGGCCAGCTGGTGGTCTGCGAACTGACCCAGGCACCGGACAGCCGCCGTCCGCCGATCGGCCGCATCATCGCTGTGCTCGGCGACAAGCTGACCGCATCGCTGGTGGTGGAGACCGCGATTCACGGCCACGAACTGCCGTTCGAGTTCCCGCAGGAAGTGCTGGACGAAGCCGCGTCGGTGCCGCTGGTGGTCGAGCCGGCGATGATCGGTGACCGCGTCGACCTGCGCAGCACGCCGCTGGTCACCATCGATGGCGAGGACGCCAAGGACTTCGACGACGCGGTGTACTGCGAGCCGAACGCCGATGGCTTCCGCCTGGTGGTCGCCATTGCCGACGTCTCCAACTATGTCCGTCCCGGCACGCCGCTGGACGATGAAGCGCAGAAGCGCGCGACCTCGGTGTACTTCCCGGGCTTCGTGGTGCCGATGCTGCCGGAAACGCTGTCCAACGGCATCTGCTCGCTGATGCCGAAGGTCGACCGCATGTGCTTTGTCTGCGACATGCAGATCGACCGCGAAGGCGTCGTCACCCACTCGCGCTTCTACGAAGCGGTGATGAATTCGCACGCGCGCCTGACCTACACCCAGGTGTGGCAGGCGGTGGGCGAGGACGATGCCGGTGCCAAGGCGTTCATCGGCGACCTGCTGCCGCAGGTGCAGCGCCTGCACCAGCTGTACAAGGTGCTGTCCAAGGCGCGCACCAAGCGTGGCGCGATCGAGTTTGAAAGCAGCGAAGTCCGCTTCGTGCTCGACAATCGCGGCGAAGTCACCCAGGCCGGCATGCTGGTGCGCAACGATGCGCACAAGCTGATCGAGGAATGCATGATCGCGGCCAACGTGGAGGCGGCGAAGTATCTGTTGTCGCGCCATGTGCCGGCGCCTTACCGCGTGCATGAGAAGCCGCCGGAGACCAAGTACGCCGATCTGCTGGAATTCCTCAAGGAGTTCAAGCTGAGCCTGCCGCCGTGGTCGAAGGTGCGCCCGGGCGATTACACCAAGCTGCTGAAGAAGATCCGCGACCGTCCCGATGCCACGCTGCTGGAATCGGTGCTGCTGCGCAGCCAGAGCCTGGCCGTGTACAGCCCCGACAACAACGGCCACTTCGGCCTGGCGCTGGAGGCGTACGCGCACTTCACCTCGCCGATCCGTCGTTACCCGGATCTGCTGGTTCACCGTGCGATCAAGCATGCGCTGTCGGGCAAGCCGCTGGACAAGTTCACCTACAACGCCCGCGAGATGGCTGCACTGGCACTGCAGTGTTCCGAGCGTGAGCGTCGTGCCGATGAGGCCGAGCGCGAGGTGGATGAGCGTTACCGCGCCGCGTGGATGGAGAAACACGTCGGTGGCCAGTTCGACGGCGTGATCAGCGGCGTGACCAGCTTCGGCCTGTTCGTGGAGCTGGCCGACTCGAAAGTACAGGGCCTGGTGCACGTGACCCAGCTGCCGCAGGACTATTACAAGTTCGACGCGACCCGCAAGACGTTGACCGGTGAGCGCCGTGGCAGCAGTTATCGGCTGGGGGACCAGGTGCGCATCCTGGTGCTGAAGGCCAGCATGGAAGAGCGCAAGATCGACTTCCGTCTGGTCGAGCACAAGGGCGAGGAAGAGGTGGCAAGCCCGGCCCCGTTGCCCGAGCGCGGCAAGCCGGCCAAGCGCACGAAAAAGAAGTATTGACCGACGGCCGTGGTAGTGCCGGCCCTTGGTCGGCATCCTCGGTAGCGCAGGGGTGCCGGTCTAGATTGGCACATCCCCCCATCGGTAGGTGTCGACCTTGGTCGACACGATGTTCCGGAGGAACGCAGCAATGCAGGGCCAACCCGAATACAGCGGCGGCTGCCAGTGCGGTGCGATCCGCTTCCAGGCGCGGGGCGAGCTGACCGACAGCTCGATCTGCCACTGCCGGATGTGCCAGAAGGCCTTCGGTGCGTACTACGCGCCGCTGGTCTCGGTGCGCGGCGTGCAGTTCAGCTGGACCCGCGGCCAACCGCGTTATTTCCAGTCCTCCAACGTCGTGCGGCGTGGGTTCTGCGCCGACTGCGGTACGCCGTTGACCTATGAAGCACCCGATGGCGTGGCGGTGGCCGCCGGTGCCTTCGACCAGCCTGAGCGCCTGCCGCCAACCCTCCAGTATGGCGTCGAGCGCAAGCTGCCCTTCGTAGACGGGCTGGGCAGGCTGCCGGCACGCCGCACCGAAGAGGATGTCGCTGCACTGGAGTTCCTGGCCACGATCGTGTCCCACCAGCACCCCGACCACGACACCCCGCACTGGCCACCGCGCAGCCGTTCGGCCGAAGGGTGAACGGCGGGTAGCGCCGGGCAATGCCCGGCGAGCGCGAAGCGCGGCCGCCCCTGATGCTCTACCATAGCCACCCCCTTTCCGGTCCTGCCCGCATGAGCAAGAACAGCCAGTGGATCGTCGGCGTCAACGCCGTCGCCTCCTCCATCGAGAACGACGCCGAGAACGTCCGCGAAGTGCTGGTCGAGGCCGGTGCGAAGAACCCGCGCCTGACCGAGATCGAGGAAAACGCCCGCCGCAAGGGCATCGACGTGCGCAAGGTCAACAGCCAGGCGCTGGACGGCGTGGGCGGTTCGGTGCGCCACCAGGGCGTGGCCGCGCGTTATGCCGCCGCCCGCACCTACAACGAGAACGAGCTGGAAGGCCTGGTCACCGCTGCGGAAGGCAAGGCGCTGCTGCTGGTGCTGGACGAGGTGCAGGACCCGCACAACCTCGGCGCCTGCCTGCGCTCGGCCGCTGCGGCCGGTGCCACCGCCGTGATCATTCCCAAGGACAAGTCGGCCACGGTCAATGCCACCGTGCGCAAGACCTCGGCCGGCGCTGCCGACCGTATTCCGGTGGTTGCGGTGACCAACCTGTCGCGCTGCCTGAAGGACCTGCAGAAGCAGGGTGTGTGGATCTATGGCCTGGCCGGTGAGGCCA
Organism: Stenotrophomonas sp. PA-6-5C; assembly: GCF_021605635.1. Taxonomy (NCBI): domain Bacteria; kingdom Pseudomonadati; phylum Pseudomonadota; class Gammaproteobacteria; order Lysobacterales; family Lysobacteraceae; genus Stenotrophomonas; species Stenotrophomonas sp. PA-6-5C. The sequence continues at coordinate 36,032 of NZ_WKEE01000019.1, read as the reverse complement.
CCGCGTCGCTGTACCAGCTGGACCTGAAGGGCAACATCGCCCTGGTGCTGGGCGGCGAAGCCGATGGCCTGCGCCGCCTGACCCGCGAGAACTGCGATGGCCTGGTCAAGATTCCGATGCCGGGCGAGATCGAGAGCCTGAACGTCTCGGTCGCTGCCGGCGTCAGCCTGTTCGAGGTCGTGCGCCAGCGCGGTTGATCGGGCAACCGTCCCTGTAGAGCCGAGCCCACGCTCGGCTGCCGCGCACCGCGCGGCACCGGCATCGAGACGAAAAGCAGCCGAGCGTGGGCTCGGCTCTACAGAAGACGTCACCCCGCGCTGCCGCCCAGTGCCTTGAACAGCGTCACGTCGTTGTTCAACTGGCTCTGCCGCACCCGCGCCAGTGACAGTTCCGCATCGCGCCGGGTCTGCTGCGCTTCCAGCCAGGTGCGCAGATCTGTGGCGCCCACGCGATAGCGCACTTCCTGCGCGCGCTCCACTTCCACCGCTTCGTCGTAGGACGCCTGCGAGGCAGTCACCTGGCGCAGCAGCTGCTCACGTGCGGACAAGGCGTTGTCCACCTCCGACAGCGCGGTGTACAGCGTCTTGCGGAAGGTGGTGGCGGCGATCTGGTAGTTGGTACCGGCCACGTCCGTATCCAGCTGCGCGCGCTGCAGGTTGAGGAAGGGCAGCGACAGGCCAGCTCCCAGCGTCGCCACCGGATTGCGCAGTACATCGCCCAGCGAGGTCGCGCTGGAACCGAGGCTGCCGGTCAGGCTCAATGCCGGGTAGTACTGGGTGGCGGTCACCCGGATCGTCTTCAGGCTGTTGCGCAGCCGCAGCTCGGCCGCGCGCAGGTCGGGCCGGCGGCCGAGCAGGTCGGCTGGCAGGCCTTCGGCAATGGTCGGGCTCTGCGCCTCCAGCAGGTTCTGCGGTTCGTCCTGCTGCGGCCACGGCGTGCCATCCAGCAGTACGGTCAGCGCGTTGCGCACTTCCACCCGCTGCTGTTCCAGCGCGCTCTGCGCTGAACGCTGCGACTGCAGGTTCTGCAGTGCCTGGCGGACTTCCAGCCGCGATACCGCACCGGCATCGAAGCGTGCCTGCACCAGTTCATGCGTGCGTTGCAGACGTTCGAGGTTGGCCTGGCCGGTGGCGATGGACTGGTTGAGGTAGGCCAGTGCCCAGTACTGGTTGATGACATCGCCGATCACCAGCAGGGCGGTGTTCTGCCGGTCTTCTTCGCTGGCGTCTGCCTCCCAGCGGGCGATGTCGCGCTGGGTGCGCAGGCGGCCCCACAGGTCGATCTCCCACCCCAGCGACACACCGGTGGAGTAGCTGCGGCGCCAGTCGTCGGCCTGGTCGGTGGCGCGGCTGCCACTGCCGCTCACCCCGGACGACGAAGGTTGCGGCCACAGCGCGTTGCTGGCCAGCCCGGCCTGCAGGCGTGCACGCTGCACGGCCAGGCCGGCAGCACCGAGGTCGCTGTTGGCGGTCAACGCCTGCGCCACCAGGCGGTCCAGGCGCTCATCGCCGAAGCCGGTCCACCAGCGGTCCTGGCGGATGTCGCGGGCCGGGGTGTCCAGGCCGCTGCGCGGGTCGTCGGCCGGTGCGTTGAGGGTCGCATCGCCACGGCCATAAGTGGCGGCAACGCTGGGGTCTGCGACCGGATAGCGGCCTACCGAAGCGCAGGCGGAGAGTGCAAGCAGCACGGCGCCGGCCAGCAGCAGGCGCGAGGGAGCCGGGAAGGGCAGTCGGGTCATCATCTTCATTCGCGGGCCAGGGCCTCCACCGGGTCGAGCTGGGCGGCACTGCGTGCCGGCAGGAAGCCGAACGCCACACCGATCAGGGTTGAACAGGCGAAGGCGGCAATGATGGAAGCGGTGGAGAACAGCACCTGGAAATCGCTGGCGAAACGGCCGATCAACACACCCATCAGCAGTGCCAGGCCGATGCCGAGCAAGCCGCCGAGCAGGCATACCAGCACCGCTTCGATCAGGAACTGCTGGCGGATGTCGCTCTGCCGCGCCCCCACCGCCATGCGCACGCCGATCTCGCGGGTACGCTCGGTCACCGAGACCAGCATGATGTTCATCACGCCGATGCCACCGACCAGCAGCGCGATGGCGGCAATGGCGCCGATCAGCAGGGTCATCGTGCGCGTGGTCTGTTCGATGGTGTCGCGGATCTCGGCGCTGTTGCTGAGGAAGAAGTCCTCGGTGCCGTGGCGCATGGTCAGCAGCCGGGTGATCGCTTCCTGCGCCGCATCCATCGGCGTTTCATCGTTCACCCGCACGGTGATGCTGGAAACGTGGCTCTGCCCGAGCATGCGCGACATCACCGTGGTGTAGGGCACGAACACGCTCAGGCTGGTGCTGCCGCCGAAACCGAAGCTCTGCTTCTTGGCCACGCCGACCACGCGTACCGGCACATTGCCAAGCAGGATCACCTGGCCGATCGGGTCGCTGTCAGGAAAGAACTGGGTGCGGGTGTTCTCATCGATCACCGCCACCTGGCCGAGTCCCTTCACCGCATCGGTGTCGAAGAAGCTGCCGCTGAGCAGGCTCACGCCCTTCACCCGGAAGTACTGCTCGCCGACGCCGCTGATCTGCGCGGTGGCCGACTGGTTGCGGTAGCGCGCGGTGACCGAACTGGACACGCTGGGGGTGGCGCTGTCGACGTAGCTCTGCCGCGACAGGGCATCGGCATCGCTGGCCTTGAGGGTCTGCACCCGCGCCGAACGCATGTCGCCGAATCCGCGACCGGGGTAGACGTCGATGGTGTTGGTGCCCAGTGCGCTGATGTTCTGCAGGATCTGCTGCTGCGAGCCATTGCCCAGCGCCACCACCGATACCACCGAAGCGATGCCGATGATGATGCCGAGCATGGTCAGGAAGGTGCGCAGGCGGTGGGCGTTCATCGCCAGCAGGGCCATCCGGAACGCTTCGGTGAAGCGGTCACGGGCGGCCTGCCAGCTGCTGCCATGGGCGACGCCCGTGCTCGGTTCGCGTTGCGCACGGTAGCTGGGCGCGGCCGGATTGGCGCGGTCGGCGATGATCTCGCCGTCGCGGATCTCGATGATGCGTTGTGCGTGCTCGGCCACGCTCATGTCGTGGGTGACGATGATGATGGTGTGGCCTTCGGCATGCAGCTCGCCGAGGATGGCCATCACCTCTTCGCCGGATTTCGTATCCAGGGCGCCGGTCGGTTCGTCTGCCAGGATCACCTCGCCACCGTTCATCAGCGCACGCGCGATCGACACGCGCTGCTGCTGGCCACCGGACAGCTGCCCGGGCTTGTGGTGCATGCGGTCGGCCAGGCCGAGGCGCTGCAGCAGCTGCTCGGCACGCGCGGTGCGCACCGGACCGGGGCTGCCGGCATAGACCGCCGGCACGGCCACATTGCCGCGCGCGTCGAGATCCCCCAGCAGGTGGTAGCGCTGGAAGATGAAACCGAAGTGCTCGCGGCGCAGCTCGGCCAACTCGTCGGGCGCCATTTTCCCGGTCTCGCGGCCCGCCACCTGATAGCTGCCACGGGTCGGGCGGTCCAGGCAGCCGAGGATGTTCATCAGCGTGGACTTGCCCGAGCCGGACTGGCCGACGATGGCCACCATCTCACCGGCATGGATGTCCAGGTTGACGTCGCGCAGCACGGCGATGACGTCCTCGCCGGCCGGAAATTCGCGTCGCAGGTCGCGCAGGCGCAGCAGCGGCGCCGTCGTGCTCATCGGCGCCCCATGCCCGGGCCACCGACCCGCATCTGCATGCCGCCGCGGTTGCCGCCGCCCGTGGCCGCTGCAGCGCCGCCTTCGCCGACCACCACGCGCTCGCCTTCCTTCAGGCCGGACAGGACCTCGACGTTGGCGCCGTTGTTGATGCCGACCTTGATCTTGCGCGGCTGCGGCTGGCCCTTGTCATCGACCACCCGCACGATGCGCTCGCCGTCGCGCGACTTCGGGCCCAGTGCAACGGCCGGCACCATCAGCACGCCCTTGGCCTGCTTGAGCAGCACCGATACCTGTGCGGTCATGTCGATGCGCAGGGTGCCATCGGGATTTTCGACGTCGAACAACGCGTTGTAGTAGACCGCGCTGCTGGAGCTGGAACTGGACGAACTGCTGGAACTGGACGAGCTCTCGTTGGCGATCGACGCCGGCGCCGGATTGATCTGCCGCAGCGTGGCGTGGTACTTGCGGTCCGGGTCGCCCAGCGTGGTGAAGTACACCGGCATGCCGGCCTTGATCTTGACCACGTCGGCCTCGGAGACCTCGGCGTTGACGGTCACCACGTCCAGCCGCGCCAGCATCACGATGGTCGGCGCGGTCTGGTTGGCATTCACCGTACGGCCTTCCTCGGCCACCACCGCCACCACGGTGCCATCCATCGGCGCGACGATGCGGGTGTAGGCCAGGTTGGCACGGGCGGTGCCCAGTTCGGTTTCGCGGCCCTTGATCTGCGCTTCGTAGGACTGCAGCTGCGCACGCGCGGTCTTCAGCTGGGCCTCGGCGGCATCGTATTCCTGGCGCGAGGTGGCCTCGGCCGCCAACATCTGCTGCTGGCGTGCGAACTCCAGTTCGGCCTGGCGCAGGGTGGCCTGCTGCACCGCGCGCTGCGCGGTCACCTGGTCCAGCGAAGCCTGTGCGTTGAGCACCTGGTTCTGCTGGGTGGTGGCGTCGATCTCGGCGATCAGGTCGCCTTCCTTCACCGTATCGCCCAGCTGCACCTTCAGCGACTTGATCTGGCCGGAAGCCTGCGCACCGACGCTGACCAGCTTGTAGGCGTCGATCACGCCGGTCGCTTCCACCGTCTGCTCGATGTCGCCGCGGCTGACCGGGGTGGTCGCCAGGGCCGGTGCGGCCGGCTTGCGCAGCAGCCACCAGGCGGAAACGGCGGCGATCAGGACAAGCAGGGCGATCAACATCAGGCGACCCTTGCGGGTCGCGGGCAACAGGCGGGAGATCACGTGGCGGCTTCACTCTGGGGGCCGCAGTGGCGGCGTTGGTGGGCATTGTGAAGATCGAGCGATGCTGCGCTCAATCCTCGGGGTGTGTCTCTATGTAACACTGTCGCCGAGACTGCGTATCAGCAGGTATCCCGCACTGCGGGGGATACAGTGGTACGTATTGGCCTGGATGCGGTTCAGCTGCCGACACGGGATGATTCGCGACATGGAGACTGAAAACCCGATGCACCGTTTGCTGATCGTCGATGACGACAACGATATCCGCACCCTGCTGGCCGAGCAGCTCGGCCGCGCTGGCTACCAGGTCAGCACCGCCGCCGATGGCACCAGCATGCGCCAGCTGCTGGAACGCGAACACGTGGACCTGATCGTGCTCGACCTCAACCTGCCGCGCGAGGATGGACTGACCCTGTGCCGCGACCTTCGCGCGCGCTCGAACACGCCGGTGATCATGCTCACCGCGCGTGCCGAGCCGATCGACCGCGTGCTCGGCCTGGAAATGGGCGCCGATGACTATCTGGCCAAGCCGTTCGAACCGCGCGAACTGCTGGCACGCATCCGCAACGTGCTGCGCCGTACCGAAGCGCTGCCGGCCAACCTGGAACCGCTGGCGGTGCGCCGTGCGCGTTTTTCGCGCTGGATCTTCGACCTGGAGCACCGCCACCTGGTCGATCCGGACGGGCGCGTGGTGGTGCTGTCCGGCGCCGAGTTCCGCCTGCTGCGGGTGTTCATCGCCCATGCCAACAAGGTGCTCTCGCGCGAGCAGCTGGTGGCCCTCAGCAGCGGCCGCAACTATGAAGCGCAGGACCGCGCGATCGACCTGCAGGTCAGCCGGCTGCGCAACAAGCTGGCCGACGATGGTGGCCCCGACGGCCTGATCAAGACCGTGCGCAACGAAGGCTACGTGCTGGCCTCGGCCGTCAACCTGGAATAAGCCGCGATGAAGCGCCTGCGCCACTTCCTGTCCTCGATGGTCGGACGGCTGTTCGTGATCCTGCTGCTGGGCATGAGCGTGGCCGCGATCGGCGCGACCATGCTGGCCAGTTCCAAGCGGCAGCAGGAATTCGAGCGGCAGAACCTGAACCGCATCGCCGACCGCCTGCAGGGCTACATCAACCTGCTCGACGGCAACCCGGAACTGCGCGAGCGGCTGCTGGAGATCGGTGGCCCCAGCGTGCGCGCACTGCAGCCCGGCGCGCGCATCGGGCGCGCCGACAAGGCGCTGATGGAAGTGCTGGAGGACCGCCCCGGCCCGGTGTCACGGGCACATGTGCACTTTGCCTCGTTCCGTTCGTGCATTCCCAAGCTGCAGGACCTGCTGCCACCGCCACCGCCGGGCCACCACAAGCCGCCACGCGAGCGCGATCCCACCTTCATCCCACCCAAGTGCCGGGCGGTGGACGTGGTGCTCAACGACGGCACGCTGCTGAAGCTCGCCCTGGATTCACCGGCGATCGCGCACAACGGCATCCTCGCCGTGGACCCGCTGTTCCTGACCCTGCTGGTGCTGGCCATTGCCGTACTCGCCTACGTGGTTGCACGCATGGCCAGCGCGCCACTGCAGGAGCTGGCGGCAGCGGCGGAGGACCTGGGTGATGACCTGCAGCGGGCGCCATTGCCGCTGCGCGGGCCACGCGAAGTTCAGCGCGCCGCCGAGGCCTTCAATGCCATGCAGCATCGGCTGCAGCGCCACCTGGCCGAACGCACGCAGATGCTGGCGGCGATCACCCACGATCTGCAGACGCCGCTGACCCGGCTGCGCCTGCGCCTGGAAAACGTGACCGACGAGACCTTGCGCGAGCGCCTGATCGGCGACCTGGCCGCGATGCAGGCGCTGGTACGCGAGGGCCTTGAACTGGCCCGAAGTGCGGAGAGTGCCGAACAGCGTGCCGCGCTGGACCTGGATTCGCTGCTGGAGAGCATCGTCGAGGACACTGCCGAGGATGGCGCCGACGTCGTCTTCGAAGGGCGCAGCGGCGCGGTGCTGATGCTGCGCCCGTTGGCGATGCATCGCTTGTTCTCCAACCTGGTGGACAACGCGGTGATGTACGCACAACGCGCCCGGGTACGTGTCGAGCGCGGCGAGGGCACGATCACGGTGGTCATCGCCGATGACGGCCCCGGGCTGGCGGATGACCAGCTGGAAGCGGTGTTCGACCCGTTCGTGCGGGTGGAGACCTCACGTTCGCGCGAGACCGGCGGTGCTGGCCTGGGCCTGACCATCGCCCGCGCGCTGGCCGAAAAGGACGGCGGCCGGTTGTGGTTGCGCAACCGCCCCGAAGGCGGGCTGGAAGCGGTGGTGCAATGGTCGACCAGCGCCGAGGCGCGGTAGCAGCGGGGATCCGCACCCGGGCCCGGCTGTGCCGGATGCGGTGACGCCGACGATAGGGTTTGCCCTATCATCTGCGTACTTCCCCATTCTTCGTCCGATGAGCCTGCCCGTTCCTGCCGGCATGCCGCCCTGCGCGGTGCGGCCATTCCTGTTCGCGTCTGCCGCCACCGCCGGCATCCGCAGCTGGCCGCCGCCGCTGCGCTGATGGGCGGACAGGGGGCGGACAGGCGCCGGGCGGGGCGCCACGCGGAGAGGATCGGTCGCCTGCTGCGACTGGGCATGCTGTGGCTGCTGCTGGTGATGGCCGCGCCGCTGGCCGCGCAGAGTGGCGCACCGCCGCTGCGCGACTACGCCATCGACGTGTGGACCTCGCGCAATGGGTTGCCGCACAACTCGCTGCGCGACATCGCGCAGACCCCGGAAGGCCACTTGTGGTTCGCCACCTGGGAAGGCCTGGTGCGCTACAACGGCCTGGATTTCACCGTGTTCGACCGCAGCACGCGGCCTGGACTGCGCGACAACGGCATCGGCGCGCTGCTGGTCGACGCGCAGGGCGGACTGTGGATCAGCGACTCGCGGGGCAATGTCAGCCATCGTGGCAGCGATGGCCAGTGGCGGGTCTGGGAGCATCAGCCGGATACGCCGCAGGTGCTGATCCAGTCCATGCAGATGGACAGCCAAGGACGCCTGTGGCTGCTGTATGAAGGCAAGGGCATCGCCTATCTGACCCCGGACAAGGGCATCGTCTACCAGCGCCCACCACCCGGCCTGCCGCTGGCGATGAGCTTCACCAAGATGGCGGTCGACGCGCAGGACCGGGTCTGGATCGGCACTCTCGACGGCCTGGTGCTGCGTGACAACGACGGCGTGCTGCAGCGCGCGCCGGCGGCGTGGGGCGTGGACAAGGGGCTGTCATGGCCCTATCGCGCACCCGATGGCGCGCTGTGGATCGTCGCGGGCGAGCGCCTGTACCGGGTGGAGGATGATCGCCTGGTGCTGGTGCACCGGCTGCCTGGCCAGCTGCACTTGACCGCCATGCTGCAGGACCGCCATGGCGACCTGTGGCTGGGTACCGAGAATCAGGGCCTGCTGCGCATCTCGGCACATGGCCTGGAGCGCCTGCCGGCCGGCTTGAACCTGCCCGGCGGGCGCGTGGTCAGCCTGCGTGAAGATGCCGAGGGCAGCATCTGGGTGGGTGCCAACGGCGGCCTGTACCGCCTGCGCGAAACCCTGTTCAGCAGCTACACCGAGCGCGATGGCCTCAGCGGCGACTACGTGCGCACGGTGCTCGAAGACCGTGACCGCCACCTGTGGGTGGGCAGTGCCAGCGGCCTGGACCTGCAGACCTCCGACGGTCGATTCCGCGCGATGCCGCTGCACAACCGCGGTGGCAAGGCGCCCTCGGTACTGAGCCTGGCGCAGGATGCTGGCGGCGATCTGTGGGTGGGCACCTTCGGCGACGGCATCTACCGGTTGCGCGCCGACGGACGGCTTCGCCACAACTACGCTGCGGCCGATGGCCTGCCCGGCGGCAACATCCGCGCGATCAGCATCGCCCCTGACGGCGTGGTCTGGGCGGGGACGCAGAAGGGCGTGGTCCGCATCGAGGGTGACGAGGTAAGTGTGCCCACGGTTCCCGGCATGCCGGCGGGCCTGACCACCGCGCTGGAACACGATCACCAGGGAAATCTGTGGATCGGTACCATCGAAGGCGTCCGCGTGCTGCGTGGTGATCGCGTGCAGTCGATCGACCTGGCGCCGCTGGGCGGTGGCCGCAGCGTGTTCGGCTTCCACCAGATCGGCGATGCGATGTGGATCAGCAGCGACCGTGGGCTGTACCGCTGGCAGCGCGGCACGCTGGCGCGCGTGGGCCTGGAGCAGGGCATGCCGGTCGATGCGGTGTTCCAGCTGGTGCCCGACCGCCTGGGCAATGTGTGGATCAGCAGCAACCGCGGTGTGCTGCGTACCGATATGGCAACGCTCAACGCCGTGGCCGACGGACGCGCGCCGCGGGTAACCGTGGAGCGTTACAACGAAATCGACGGCATGGCCAATGCGCAGGCCAACGGCAGCTCCGGACCCTCGGCGATCCTGCGCCAGGACGGCACGTTCTGGGTGGTGACCGCCGGTGGCCTGAGCACGGTCGATCCGCAGCGGCTGCAGCGTTTCCGCGAGCGTCCGGCGCCACCTGCGGCAATTGAGAACGTGCAGGTGGACGGCGCGCCGGTGCACTGGGAAGGCCGCGAGCGCAACCTGATTCCCGGTGGGCGACGGCTTGCGGTGAGCTACGTGGGCCTGAGCTATCTGATGTCCGACCGCATCCGCTACCGCACGCGGCTGGAGGGGCTGGACAACGGCTGGGTGGAGCGTGGCCCGCAGCGCAGCGTGGAGTTCGTCGGCCTGCCGCCGGGCGATTACACGCTGCACGTGGCCGCTTCGCACCCGGGCGGCAGCTGGGGCCATCAGGAAGCGGTGTGGAGCTTCACTGTCGAGCCGTTCTGGTGGCAGCGGCGCAGCGTGCAGGCGCTGACCGGACTGGTGCTGCTGGCCGCGCTGGTGGCGCTGTACCGTTTCCTGCTGAAGCAGTACAAGGCCAGCAACCTGCGCCTGGCACGGCGCGTGGACGAGGCAACCTTCGACCTGCAGGCGCAGACCGTGCACCTGCAGGCGTTGAACCAGGAAAAGACCGAGCTGGCCGAGCGCCTGGCGCGGCAGGCCGAGGCATTCGAAAGACAGGCCCGCGAGGACGCGCTGACCCGGTTGGCCAATCGCCGCGGTTTCGACGAGGCGCTGGCCCGCGACTTCGCCCGCGCCCAGCGCAGCGGCCATCCGCTGTGCCTGGTGGTGCTGGACATCGACCACTTCAAGGACGTCAACGACCAGCACAGCCACAGCATCGGTGATGCAGTACTGGTGGAAGTGGCCCAGGTGATCGCAGCGGCCAGTCGCGATTCGGACCTGCCGGCACGCACCGGCGGCGAAGAATTCGCGCTGCTGCTCAACGACACCCGGCTGGAGGAGGCGGCGCAACTGTGCGCGCGCCTGCGTGGCCTGTTCCATGACCACCCGGACTGGGCCGGCATACCGGGCCTGCGGGTGACCTTCAGTGCCGGCCTGGTGGAACTGGATGGCGACGACCGCACCCCGGCGCTGCTGTACCAGCGTGCCGACCGCGCGTTGTACCGCGCGAAGAGCGACGGCCGCGATCGTACGAGTATCGGTTGATCCAGTGCGAAGCATCCACGCATGGCGTGGATCTACTGGAGTGCCGTACCAACGGTCGGCACCCATCGAGCGCAGCGACCCGCTGTTGCCCCCGCTTTTATGATCTTTCCGTGGCGCCCAGGAAACTGTCCGTGGCCGGGCGGGTGGGCTGCGCAGGGGCGTGAGCCGCATGGATGCGGCGACCGAGCTTACAGGGATGTACTTGCAGCGTCCCCTGCGCAGTCCACCCGCCCGGCCTGCCCAGGAATCGCTGTCAGCCCGCCACGAGGGGCTCCGCCGTTGGCCGCCTTACCGCGGCCAGGCATTGGCGATCGTGCAGAACAACCGCGCCGTCTGCTCGGTGTCGTACACCGCGCTGTGCGCCTCGTTGGCATCCCAGCCCAGCCCGGCCGCCGTTGCCGCGCGCGCCAGCACGGTCTGGCCATAGGCGATACCCGCCAGGGTGACCGTATCGAACACGCTGAACGGATGGAACGGATTGCGCTTGTGCCCGGTACGGGCGACGGCCGCGTTGACGAAGCCCAGGTCGAAATGAGCGTTGTGGCCGACCAGGATCGCGCGCTGGCAGCCGTACTTCTTCATCGCAGCACGCACCGGAGTGAAGACGTGATCCAGCGCCGCCTTCTCTTCCTTGGCCAGCCGGAACGGATGGTCGAGGATGATGCCGGTCACTTCCAGCGACTTCGGGTCGATCTCCAGACCCTCGGCCGGCACCACGTGGGCGCTGGCGGTCTGGCCGGGGTAGAGCAGGCCGTTCTCGTCCATCTCGATCGGCACGGCAGCGATTTCCAGCAGCGCGTTGCGCTGGCTGTCGAAGCCGCCGGTTTCAACATCCACCACCACCGGCAGGAAGCCGCGGAAGCGTTGTGACATCGCGCGCTGCGCCTGGGGTACGTCGGAAGCCGGGGCGGCGGCAGGTGCGGAAGTGGGGTCAGTCATGTGCGGATTCTAGCAGAGCGACCCTGAGCGCCCGGGATCCCGGCAGGTGGCAACCTTGGTTGGCGCACTGCGCGCCGACCAAGGTCGGCGTCTACCGGACCGCGCGACTTGCACCAGGGCGCCCGGGATCCTGGTAGGTGCCAACCTTGGTTGGCACACCGCGCGACGACCAAGGTCGGCGTCTACCGGACCGCGGGCTGCACCGTGGGAGCCGACGGATACCAGCGTGCCAGCACTGCATCCACGCTCAGGCGCCCGGCACCGGTGAACAGCAGCGGCAGCAGCATCGCCATGAACAGCAGCGGCAGTTTGAAGTTGCCAAAGCCCTGGTCGCTGATCGCATAGCCCATCGCCAGATCGCCCAGCGAGCCCCATTCGGCTGGCCAGTGCACCGCATACGTGGCCACGACCGTCAGCACCAGCAGGCTGGCGGCGGCGAAACGGGTACCGAAGCCGAGCAGCAGGCAGGCTGCGCCCAGCAGCTCGAACCAGGTGGCCAACTGCCAGTTCAGCGCGGCGGGCAACTGGTCGAAGGGGAACGGGAATGCGCCCTGCAGGTCGGCGAACCAGTTCTCGCCGTGCAGTTTCTCGCGGCCGGATTCAAAAAATTCCCAGGCCAGCAGTATGCGCAGGCCAAGCGGGGCCAACCACGGGGCGAAACGGTCCAGCTGGCCGCGGGCGGCGGCCAGGATCGGGGTCTTCATCGGTGAATCTCCTGGAAGGGGCGTCAGGGTGAAGCGGGGAGCGGACCGATCACGCCGGCACGCAGGAACTGATGCAGCAGTTGCGCACCCGGGGCGGCCAGGGTCTCGGGATCGAGGTGGTGCAGGACAGCCAGTTGCTGCAGCTGTTGTTGGCCGGTGGCCCCGGGCGCTTCGCCGATCAGGGTCAGCAGATGCACCGCCAGACTGGTCAGGGTGGCAAAGCGCACCGCGCCATCGGCATCGCGCCGTACCAGCAGGCCGGTGGGTTCTGCCGGTGGTTGCGACGGTGCATCGTCGCTACCCAGTTGATGCACCGGCCAGCGATACAGCAGCGGCCAGGCCAGTGGCGAGCGCCGCAACGGCACCTGCAACGGATCAATGTCGCCCGGTTCCGGCAGCGGATCAGCCTGCAGCTGGTACAGCGCGGTCTCCACCCACTCGTAGTGGGCCAGCTCAGCCAGCGCCGGGTGCGGCAGCTCCGGTTGCACCTGCAGCCACTGCACGAACTCGGCAGCCAGCTCGGTGAACAACGGCGCCTGGCAATGGTGGCTGGCGAAATAGTGGCGCACCAGCGCACTCCAGGCCGGTTCGCCCAGCAGGCGCACGCAGACCGGGAAGCCGTTGCTCAACAACCCCAGCAGATTGTTGAACAGCAGGCGTTCGTACACCGCCACCCGGCGCGGGTCCATGCCGGGCGGCGCCGGTACCTGCGCCGGGTCGCGCAGGTGTGCGGTGAACGCGTGCTGCTGCGCGCGCAGTCGTTCGGGGGCGTCAGCCATGGGCGGCTCCAGCATGCGCGGCCTGCAGGCGATGGATGGTCTGCAGCTCGCCCCGCAGCTCGGCGTAAGGCGGGAAATTGAAGTCGCGTTCGAGCAGGGTAGGGCGCGGGCCGATGCGCGCGTAGGTGCGCGCCAGCAGGTCCCACACCGGGTCGATGACCGGACTGCCATGGGTATCGATCTTCAGGTCCGGAGCGTCGTCCAGGTGCCCGGCCACGTGCAGGCAGACGATGCGCTGCGCGGGCAGGCCGGCGATGAAGGCATCGGCGTCGTAGCCGTGGTTGCAGGCATTGACGTACACGTTGTTGACGTCCAGCAGCAGATCGCAGTCGGCCTCGGCCAGCACCGCATTGGTGAAGGCCAGTTCGTCCATCATCGGCTCCGGCGCCAGGTAGTACGACACGTTTTCCACGGCGATGCGGCGGCCGAGGATGTCCTGCACGCGGGCGATGCGTGCAGCGGTGTGGCGTACTGCTTCATCGGTGAATGGAATCGGCAGCAGGTCGTACAGATGGCCCTCGTCGCTGCAGTAGCTCAGGTGTTCGCTGTACAGCGGCACCCGGTGTTGCTCAAGAAAAACACCCACCTGTGCCAGCAGCTGGGTATCCAGCGCTGCGCTGCCACCGAGTGACAACGACAGGCCGTGGCAGCTCAACGGATGGCGCGTGGCCAGTTCGGCCAGCGCGTCACCGGCGGGGCCACCGACACCGATCCAGTTCTCCGGCGCGCACTCAAGGAAATCGAAATCGCCGGCCGGTGCGTCGCGCAGGTCCTGCAGCAGCGCGCGGCGCAGGCCCAGGCCCACGGCCGCCGCAGGAAGCGGCGACCGCGGGTGGACTACGCCGGCGTGGACGTCAGTGCTTGCCACCGCACTTGCCTTCGCCGCACTTGCCTTCGGCCGACTTCTTGTCGCCGCCGGTCTTGGCCTTGGCATCGCCAGCCTTGCCCTTGTCGGCGCCACACTTGCCTTCACCACACTTGCCTTCGGCGGTTTTACCTGCCGCAGCATGATCGCCGGCCTTGCCCTTGTCGGCGCCACACTTGCCTTCACCACATTTGCCTTCGGCGGTCTTGCCGGCCGCCTGGCCAGCTACCAGGTAACCCTGGGCGAGGTCGCTCATGCTCAGCGCCGAGGCGCTGGAAGCCATGCCCAGGCCAGCGGCCAGGGCGGTAGCGGTCAGCAGGGACAGGGTCTTGTTGGAACTGCTCATCGGTCGAACTCCTTGGGTGGTGGGCGGGGGGCCCGGGGGTGAACTGATGGTGCAGCGATCCTACTCAACGAATCCTCGCCGGTAATTCAAATTTTCGTGAGAATTGTTACAGCGCAAACAAAAAGGCCGCTGTCGCGAGGACAACGGCCACCCTGGAGTCGAATCCGGTGTTGCAGTGCAGTATCAGATATCGCCGGCGCTGGAGGTCTCGTCGCGCTTCTGGCGCGGCGGCAGCGGCTGTTCGCCGTGCACCAGGAACCACACGTTCTCGGCGATGTTGGTGGCGTGGTCACCCACGCGCTCCAGGTTCTTGGCCATGAACAGCAGATGGGTGCACGGGGTGATGTTGCGCGGGTCTTCCATCATGTAGGTCAGCAGCTCGCGGAACAGCGCGGTGTACTGCGCATCCAGGCGGGCGTCGTCCTCGCGCAGTTCCAGCGCGGCATCGGCATCGTTGTCGCGGTAGGCGGCGATGGCGCGGCGGACCTGCTGTGCGGCCAGACGGCCGAGGGCGCGCAGGCCCTGGATCTGCGGCAGCGGCGGCACCTTGCCCAGTGCGATGGAGCGCTTGGCGACGTTGGCCGCGTAGTCGCCGATGCGTTCGATGTCGGCCGGAATGCGCAGGCCGGCGAGGATCTCGCGCAGGTCGCGTGCCATCGGGCCACGCAGCGCCAGGCGCATCACGTCGTGGCTGATCTGCTGTTCCAGCGCGTCGATTGCTTCATCGTTGGCGATGATGCGATGGGCGGCGTTCTCATCGCGCTTCTCGATGACGTCCATCGACGCCTCCAGCTGGGCGACGGCCATCTCGCCCATGCGCACGATTTCGGCCACCAGGCGCTGCTGCTCTTCGTCGTAGCTTTTGACGATGTGGTCGTTGGGAAGGTTCATGTTCTGCAATCCAGGTAGAGCCAGGCCGCGCCTGGCTGGGACATGTGGCGAAGCGTCAGCGCCGATCAGCCAAAGCGACCGGTGATGTAATCCTCGGTCTGCTGCTTGGACGGCTGCGAGAAGATCACTTCGGTGCGGTCGTGCTCGATCAGGTCGCCCAGGTACATGAAGGCGGTGTAATCGGACACGCGTGCGGCCTGCTGCATGTTGTGGGTGACGATCACGATGGTGTACTCGTGCTTCAGTTCTTCCACCAGCTGCTCGATGCGGCTGGTGGAGATCGGGTCCAGCGCCGAGGTCGGCTCGTCCAGCAGCAGCACCGACGGGCGCAGGGCCACCGCACGGGCGATGCACAGACGCTGCTGCTGGCCGCCGGACAGGCCCAGCGCGCTCTGGTTGAGCTTGTCCTTCACTTCGTCCCACAGTGCGCCCTGGCGCAGTGCGTGCTCGACACGGTCGGCCATGTCCGCCTTGGACAGCTTCTCGTGGTGGCGGATGCCGTAGGCTACGTTCTCGAAGATGGTCATCGGGAACGGCACCGGCTTCTGGAACACCATGCCGACCTTGCTGCGCAGGCGGTTCATCGGGTACTTCGGCGACAGGATGTTCTCGCCGTCGAGGATCACCTCACCGCGCGCTTCCAGCTTCGGGTACAGCGCGTAGATGCGGTTGAAGATGCGCAGCAGGGTCGACTTGCCACAGCCGGAGGGACCGATCAGCGCGGTCACGCGCTTTTCCGGGATCTCCAGGTTGATGCCCTTCAGGGCATGGAACTTGTCGTAGTAGAAGTCCAGTCCACGCGCGGCGAGCTTGACCGGTGCCGGAGCGTGCAGGTTCTCGTGCGAGGCCGGCACCACGATGCGCTGCATCGGCACGGCGTTGGAAAGGTCGTTCATGGCGGTATCCACGGAAAGGTCAGTCATGGGAGATACGGTTGCGCAGCAGGATGCCGCGCGCAGAGAGGCTGACCAGCAGCACGAACACGGTCAGCACCAGCGCGCCGGCCCAGGCCAGCACCTGCCAGGATTCATACGGGCTGCCGGCGAACTGGTTCATCACCACCGGCACCGAGGCCATCGGCTGGAACACGTTGCTGTTCCAGTACTGGTTGCCGAAGGCGGTGAACAGCAGCGGTGCGGTCTCGCCGGAAATGCGGGCCAGCGCCAGCAGGATGCCGGTGATGATGCCGGCCGAGGCACTGCGGTACAGCACCTGCACGATCACCTTCCACTGCGGGATGCCCAGCGACAGGGCCGCTTCGCGCATCTGCGAAGGCACCAGGCGCAGCATCTCGTCGGTGGTGCGGACCACCACCGGCAGCACGATGAAGGCCAGCGACAGTGCACCGGCGAAAGCGGAGAAGCTGCCGCCGGTCTGCATCACGTAGAGGGTGTAGACGAACAGGCCCAGCACGATGGACGGCGCCGACAGCAGGATGTCGTTGACGAAGCGGACCACGGTGCCGGCCTTGCGGGCGTTGCCGTACTCGGCCAGCCAGGTACCGGCCAGCACGCCCAGCGGAGTGCCGATGCCGATCGCCAGCGCACACATCACCGCACTGCCGAAGAAGGCGTTGGCCAGACCGCCTTCCTGCATCGGCGGCGGTGTCATCTTGGTGAACAGATCCAGATTGATGCCGGCCAGGCCCTTGGAGGCCAGGGTGAACAGGATCCAGCCGAGGAAGAACAGGCCGAACAGCGCAGTGGCGCAGGACATCGCGATGGCGATGACATTGCCGATGCGGCGGCGCAGGTACAGGGAGTCAGCGGTGCTGGACATCAGTTGCCCTCCTTGCGGGACAGGCGCATCAGCATCAGGCGGGCGATGGCGAGCACCACGAAGGTGACGATGAAGAGGACGAAGCCGAGCAGCAGCAACGCCGAGCGGTAGGTTTCAGTGGCTTCGCCGAAGTCGTTGGCGATCAGCGCGGCGATGGTGGTGCCCGGTTCCAGCAGCGACGGCGACAGGCGCACGCTGTTGCCGATCACGAAGGCCACGGCCATCGTCTCGCCCAGTGCGCGGCCCAAGCCGAGGAACACGCCACCGATCACCGCCGAGCGGGTGTAGGGCAGCACGATGTCCCAGCTCACTTCCCACTTGGTGGAACCCAGCGCGTAGGCCGATTCCTTCAGGCGGGTCGGCACGGTCAGGAACACTTCGCGCATCACCGAGGAGATGAAGGGGATGACCATGATCGCCAGCACGAAACCAGCGGTGAGCATGCCGATGCCCAGCGGCGGGCCCTGGAACACCGGGCCGATGATCGGCCATTCGCCCAGGGTTTCGTTGAGGAACGGGGTGACGTACTCGGTCATCACCGGCACCAGCACGAACAGGCCCCACATGCCGTAGATGATCGAGGGAATGCCCGCCAGCAGTTCGATGGCGGTACCGACCGGACCCCGCAGCCAGCGCGGTGCCACTTCGGTGAGGAAGAAGGCGATGCCGAAGCTGACCGGCACGGCGATGACCATCGCGATCAGCGCGGTGACCAGGGTGCCGTAGATCGGGGCGAGGGCGCCGAACTTGTTTTCGACCGGATTCCAGTCGGAAGAGAAGAAGAAGCTCAGGCCCTGCATCTGCAGGGCATGGCGACCACCCCACAGCATCGACAGTGCGGCGCAGGCCAGCGCGATCAGGACGAAGATGACGGTGCCGACCAGCACCCATCGGAACAGTTTGTCGTTGCGGGCATCACGCGTGTCACGCGTGGACGGGGCGGCTACAGGCTGGGCGATGGCATTCATGGGGACGGCAGGGCCAGGAAGGGGCGGGGCAGCACGATGTTCAGGAGGCGGTGCCCGCACGTGGCGGGCACCGTCGGGTCCATCACTTCAGTTCGGTCGCCCAGTAGGCTTCGATCTGCTTGACCAGCTCGGCCGGCAGCGGCACGTAGTGCAGTTCGTTGGCCTGGGTCTGGCCGCTTTCGAAGGCCCACTTGAAGAAGGCCAGCGCATCCTGGTTGCGCTTGGCATCCTTCGGCTTCTTCTGCATCAGCATGAAGTTGGTGGCGGTGATCGGCCACGCCTGCTCGCCCGGGGCGTTGGTGATGACCAGGTTGAAGTCCTTGGCGCTGGCCCAGTCGGCGCTGGCAGCAGCGGCGGCGAAGGTTTCAGCGTTCGGCTGCACCCAGGTGCCGGCCGCGTTCTGCAGCGAGGTGTACGGCATCGCGTTCTGCAGGGCATAGGCCAGTTCGACGTAGCCGATCGAGCCCTTGATCTGCTTCACGTAGGAAGCAACGCCTTCATTGCCCTTGCCACCCACGCCGTCCGGCCACTGCACCGAGGTGCCTTCGCCGACCTTGCTCTTCCACTCCGGGCTGACCTTGGACAGGTAGTTGGAGAAGTTGAAGGTGGTGCCCGAACCGTCCGAACGGTGGACGATGGTGATCTTGCCGTCCGGCAGGGTCACGCCCGGGTTGGCGGCGACGATGGCCGGGTCGTTCCAGGTCTTGACCTTGCCCAGGAAGATGTCGGCGAGCAGGGCGCCACTGAGGCGCAGCTTGCCGGCTTCCAGGCCGTCGATGTTGACCACCGGCACCACGCCGCCGATGGCCGACGGGAACTGGGCCAGGCCGGCCTGGGCCAGCTCGTCGCTGCTCAGCGGCTTGTCGGAGGAGCCGAAATCAACGGTGCCGGCCTTGATCTGGGCGATGCCACCACCGGAACCGATCGACTGGTAGTTGATCTTGGCGCCGGTGGCGGTGTTGTAGTCGGCCGACCACTTGGACACCAGCGGGAAGATGAAGGAGGCGCCAGCACCGGAGACCTCAGCGGTCACCTTGTCGCCGGCAGCGGCCGGAGCAGCGGCACCGTCAGCGGCCGGCTGCTGTGCGGCCTGCTTGTCGCCACCGCAGGCAGACAGGCCCAGGGCGATGGCCAGGGAAAGGGCGGCAAGGCTGGCCGAGTGCAGTTTCATGGTCACTCCATAGCGGGGTAGAGCCGACGGTGTCGGCGGATGCGGCTATGAAATGATGTTTTTGTTACAGCCGTATGACGTCCATGACAGAGGTGTCCTGGATCACGTTCTGGCAAGGGTTTCACAGGGTTGGCCGGCCCCCGGCGGAGGCCCGGAGACCACGGATCTGCGCACCGATATGACGATGGAGGCAGGGTAGAGCCGAGCCCATGCTCGGCTGCCCGCGAGGGCAGGCCAGAAGCAGCCGAGCATGGGCTCGGCTCTACAGGTGCTTCTGCATGACCCCATCGCCGCAACAACAGATCAACGGAAACGCGGCGCTCTTCACGACCAACCCAACAGACAACCGCACAAAAAAGAAGAGCGCCGGACCCCGAAGGATCCAGCGCCCGGTGGGGCCGGCGGGGGAGAGAGGACCCGCCGACCCCGTTCCTGCGGGGGAACGCCTTGCAACGAACTCAGTACTTCAGGTTCTGCGTCCAGTAGGTCTCGATCTGGCGCACCAGCGCGTCCGGCAGCGGCACGTAGTCCAGCTGCTTGGCCTGCGCATCGCCATTCTTGTAGACCCAGCGGAAGAACTCCTGGGTGGCCTTGGCGCCCGCCACGTTCTTCGGCTGCTTGCGCACCAGGATGAAGTTGGTGGCGGTGATCGGCCATGCGTCAGCGCCCGGGGCGTTGGTCATCACCAGGTAGAAGTCACGGGCGTTGGCCCAGTCGGCGCTGGCCGCGGCGGCCGAGAACGAGGCGTCCGACGGCTGCACGATCTTGCCGGCTGCGTTCTTCATCGCCGCGTAGGACATCTTGTTCTGCAGCGCGTAGGACAGTTCGACGTAGCCGATGCCGCCCTTGATCTGCTTCACGTAGGCAGCAACGCCTTCGTTGCCCTTGCCGCCGATGCCGGCCGGCCACTGCACCGAGGTGCCTTCACCGACCTTGCTCTTCCACTCCGGGCTGACCTTGGACAGGTAGTTGACGAAGTTGAAGGTGGTGCCCGAGCCGTCCGAACGGTGGACGATGGTGATCTTGCCGCTGGGCAGGGTCAGGCCGCTGTTCAGGGCGGCGATGGCCGGGTCGTTCCAGGTGGTGATCTTGCCCAGGAAGATGTTGGCCAGGGTCGGACCGTCCAGCTTCAGCGCGCCCGGGGCGACGCCAGCGACGTTGATCACCGGCACCACGCCGCCGATCACCGACGGGAACTGGGCCAGGCCAGCCGCAGCCAGCTCTTCCGGCTTCAGCGGCGCATCGGACGAACCGAAGTCCACGGTCGCGGCCTTGATCTGGGCGATACCACCGCCGGAACCGATGGACTGGTAGTTGACCTTCTTGCCGGTGGCGGTGCTGTAGTCGGCCGACCACTTGGACATCACCGGGTAGATGAACGAGGCGCCCGCGCCGGTGACATCGGCGGCGTTGGCGGCGAACACGGACGACGCGGCCAGAATGGCGACGGCGGCGCGCGACTTGAAGGTGTGGATCACGGGAGAGACTCCTGGGGTGGTCGAGGGGCGGCTGCCCGACGTTTCGGTGCACATTCCATAACGGTTCCATGACACGCCCGCGTCTGTCATATGACGCAGGCGTGACAGCCGTCATGGCGGTGCCCAAGCCTCCCTTTCAGAGCCCGCGCAACGCCTCCGGAACGGCATAGCGGCCGTCGCTGGGCAGCAGTGTCCAGCGCTGCGCAGGAGCCGTCGTGTCGGTTGCATGGCAGTCGTCACCGGCGGCGACGCTGATCGTATCGGTGCGCTTTTCGCGCACCACGATCGGTGCCAGGCCAGGGCGAGTGCTGCTGCCCATTTCCAGCGTGCGCTCGAAGCGGCTGAACTCGCCGGCGCAGCGCGTATCCCATTCGCCGCGACTGCCGCTGACGGCCAGCGGTGCAAGCACCCGGCGCAGCCGTCTGCCATCACGCACGAACAACTGCAGTTCGGTCTGCGCAAACGGGTTGGGGCCTGAGCTGCCGCTGTAGTCCATGCGCACGCCGAACGCGCGGGTGGCCGGGTCCAGTTGCCAGCGTGCGGTGTCCAGGCTGAGTCCGGTGAAGCGCAGCGCATCACTGCTGACCGCATCGGCCACGCGGGTCCAGGCCAGCGGCTGGCCACTGGCGGTATCGATCAGCAGCAGGTCCAGGTCGCCACCGCGCGCGTCTTCCGAGGCGGGGGCGGTCCATTGCGCGACGGCCAGCAGGGTCGTGCCGGGCTGCGCGGGCCACGCACGGCAGGCGGTGCTGTCGGCATCGGAAAAGCGTGCCGTCACTGGCAACGCGCCAGCGGGCAACTGCCGATACGCGGACTCGCGCACGGCCTCTGCATCGTCACAGGCGAGCGCGGTGGCGGGCAGGGCGGCGAGCAGGGCAGCGCACAGCAGGCGGCGCAGGCGAGGGGAAGTGGGCATCCCGAAGGTCCATGTCGACAGGGCAGGACATCATCGCGCGGCCACCACCTGCCCACAACGACGAAGGCACGGCGGGAGCCGTGCCTTCGTTCGAACGCGTGCTTCCGGTCTTACCAGAAGAACTGCGCGCGGGCTTCCAGGATGTTCGGATCGTCGTTGACGAAACCACGGGCGGTCGAGCTGTACTTCTTGCTGTCGACCATCACGTAGTTGAGCATCAGCTTGAAGTTCGAGCGCCAGTACCAGTTGGCGCCGACGGTCCAGATGTCCATCTTGCCGCCGAGCACGCCATCGACGATCGGCGGACGGCCGGCCACCGGGTTGGCGGCGAGGTTGCCATCGTTCAGATCCATGTGGTCGTAACGCAGGCCCAGCTGCCACTGGCCGCCGGCCGGGTTGTTCGGCAGGCCGGTGCCCGGGGTGCCGCCCTTGTAGCTCCAGCTTTCGCCGGTGACATTCCACACGCCGCTGACGTAGTAGCCGTCGGTGGTGTAGTTGTCATGGGCATAACGCTTGGCCTTGCTGGTGTAGTACTCGGCCTGGGCCTTGAACGGACCCTGGAAGTACATCGCCTCGGCTCCGATGGTGCTGACGCGGTCGGTGTCGGTCATGTTGCCGCCATCGACCAGGCGCGCAGTGGCCAGGTCAGCGTTCGGGCGGGCACGCACGCGCAGGGTGTCCGCGTCGGTGTCGTAGTCCACGTAGCTCAGGCCGAAGTGCAGGACCTGGCCCTTCTCGTTGATCGGGGCCCAGGTACCACGTGCGCCGTAGCCGCTGCCGTGGGCCAGGTTGCGGGTCAGTTCGCGGCCGAAGGCGCTGGCGGTGACCGACCAGTTGTCCTGGCCGTAGCTGTACGCGCCGCCGAGGCGACGGGCGACGGCGTAGGTGTTGGTGACCGCAGCCTTGGAGATGAAGTCGTTGTTCTTGGTGCTGGACAGCTCTTCCAGGCTGTTGGGCTGCTTGAACTGGCCGACCTGGATGAAGTGGTTGGCGTTGCCCAGCAGCTTGTACTTCACGTTGGTGTCGAGGAACTTGTCGGCCTTGGCGTCATAGCCGACCACCCACTCCACGTTGCCCGGGCCCTTGCCCTTCAGCACCAGCTCGGCGCGACGCAGTTCGAACTCGCTGTTCTTGCCGTTGCCGGCGTCACCGCCGTTGAGGTCCACGACGTCGTTGTCGTACCAGTTGCCGTCGGCCTGGACCAGGCCTTCGAAGGTGATTTCCGAACCGCCGATCACATCGATGGCGACTTCGGCGTGGGCGGCCGGCACATACAGCGCAGCAGCCACGGCGACCGTCAGGAGTTGGTGATGCAGTTTCATGGAGAGGAGCCTTGCAGGCAGGTGGGAAGATGCGCGCAGGCTAAAACGTGAAGATTGCGTAAATGTGACAGTTCGCGCACGGCTGCGATCCGCCGCAGGCCCCGTCAGGGCTGGGCCTGCCATTGAAACCGGTTACGTATGACGCCCGGATTGCGCCACGGTTGCAGTAGATCCACGCCCTGCGAGGATGGTTTTTCCGTGCATCCACGTCATGCGCGGATACCGCCATCACTCGGCGATGGTCTTGTCCTTGAACCGGCAAAGATCGGCAATCACGCACCCAGGGCAATCCGGTTTGCGTGCTTTGCACACGTACCGTCCGTGCAGGATCAGCCAGTGGTGCGCATCCAGCAGGAACTCGGCGGGAATCGCTTTGACCAATCGGTCTTCGACCTCGCGCACGTTCTTTCCTGGCGCAAGTCCTGTGCGGTTGGCGACGCGGAAGATATGCGTATCCACCGCCATCACCGGTTCGCCGAAGGCGGTGTTGAGGACCACGTTGGCGGTCTTGCGACCGACACCGGGCAGCGCCTCCAGTGCATCGCGATCGCGTGGCACTTCGCCGCCATGCTTCTCCAGCAGCAGCGCGCAGGTGGCGATCACGTTCTTCGCCTTCGCGTTGAACAGGCCGATGGTGGCGATGTACTTCTTCAGTCCCTCTTCGCCCAGGGCGAGGATTTTTGCCGGCGTGTTGGCAACCGGGAACAGGCGACGAGTGGCCTTGTTGACGCCGACGTCGGTGGCCTGGGCCGACAGTGCGACCGCCACCAGCAGTTCGAACGGCGAACTGTATTCCAGCTCGGTCTTCGGATGCGGGTTGAGTTCGCGCAGGCGGGTGAACATTTCCACCACGTCGGCGCGCGGCATCGCACCGCCACGGCGCGCAGGTGCGCGCGCGGTCTTCTTCGCGGTCGCCATTACTGCCCCTTGCCGGCGGCGCGGGCCTTGGCCCGGGCGAGGATGGCAGCCGCTGCGGCAGGCAGGGCAGGTTTCGCGTCCGGTGCCGGCGCGGGCGTCCGCCGCGCATCACGCTCGGCCTCGCGGCGGGCCAGGCGCAAGGCGCGTGCGCGGAAACGTTCGCGCGCGGCCCATGCACGCTGCAACTGCAGCTGCATCTGGCAGAGGCGGTCGGGCAGGTCGGGATGATCGGGCAGCAGTCGGTCATCGCCAGCGCGCGCGACGTAATCCATCAGTCCAGCCTGCAGGGCGCCATCGGGATCGTCTGCCTGGACCCGGGCGAACAGCAGCACGGGATTGGGTCGGGATGCCATGGCGTCAGCGGTTCTGGAAGGCGGGAGGACGGCGCTGCAGGAAGGCGCTGGTGCCTTCGCGCATGTCTTCGGTGGCGAAAAGCAGGCCGAACTGCGCACTTTCGTATTCCAGGCCGGCATCCAGGCTGCATTCGCCGCCCACATGCACCGCATCGAGCAGGCCACGCAGCGCCAGTGGTGCCGACTGTGCCAGCTGCCGGGCCAGGGCCTGCACGCGGGCGTCGAGCTCGGCGGCGGGCACCACCTCGTTGACGATGCCCAGGGCCAGCGCGCGCGCGGCGTCGATCGGTGTACCCAGCAGGCACAGCTCCAGCGTGGCCGCGCGGCCGCACAGGCGCAGCAGGCGCTGGCTGCCGCCGAAGCCGGGAATCAGGCCGAGATTGATCTCCGGCTGGCCGACCTTGGCGGAATCGGCCGCAATACGCAGGTGGCAGGCCATCGCCAGTTCCAGCCCGCCGCCCAGCGCAAACCCGTTCACGCGGGCGATCACCGGCTTGGGCATGCGTTCGATGCGGCGCATCAGCGCCTGGCCGAGCAGGGAGAAGTCACGTCCCTGAACCGCGCTCAATGTGTTCATTTCCGCGATGTCGGCCCCGGCCACGAAGGCCTTGGGACCGGCGCCGGTCAGCACCACCACCCGTACCGCCGCGTCGTCGGCGGCGTCGCTGAACGCCCCGGCCAGAGCCTGCAGGGTGGCGGCATTGAGGGCGTTGAGTTTGTCCGGGCGCTGCACGGTAATGGTGCGGATGGCGCCGTCGTCGCTGATGGCGACCGGGTGGGGAGCGGGGGCCTCGGCCACGGGAAACTCCTGGAACGTTAAAAAAAAGTGAGATTGAACTCTGTAAACGCAGACAGGTCATAGCCTGCGTGGTGAGTAGCGGTTACACGTTGTGGCCGTTATCCTAACCCGTCGCCTCAGGGCGGCGCAGAACGTCCCTGAGTTACCACCCCTGGAGAACTGTTTGATGAAGTTGCGTTCTATCGCGGTCGCCGTCGCGGCCCTGGCCCTGACGGGCAATGCCTTCGCCCAGGACATCGCGTCCGAGAAGGGCAAGCTGAGCTACTACTTCGGTTACGACTACGGCAACAACCTGGCGGAGCTGACTGGTCGCGGTGAGCAGCTGGACATCAACTCGGTGGTGAAGGGTCTGCAGGACGCCTACGCCAAGAAGCAGCCGGCGATCACCGCCGAGCAGCTGAAGCCGGCCGTTGAAGCGTTCCAGAAGCGCGAGCAGGGCCGTGCCCAGGCCGCCAAGGCCGAGTACGAAAAGGCTGCTGCCGACAACAAGACCAAGAGCGATCAGTTCATGGCGCAGAACAAGGCAAAGGCGGGCGTGCAGACCCTGCCGAGCGGCGTTCAGTACCGTGTGATCGAAGCCGGCAAGGGTGCCAAGCCGACCCAGGCCAGCACCGTGCAGCTGGAAGTGGCCGGTCCGTTCCCGTACGGCCAGCGCCCGACCGAGGCTCGTCCGGCCCAGCAGATTCCGTCGATCAAGGTCAGCGAAGTCGAAATGAAGGCCATGCGCGAGACCCTGCTGCAGATGCCGGCTGGCTCGAAGTGGGAAGTGTCCCTGCCGCCGGATCAGGCCTATGGTGCCGACCCGCGCACCCCGTTCCCGCCGAACGTGGCTGTGCAGTTCGAGATCAAGCTGATCAGCGTCAAGTAAGAAGAAACAGCGTCAACAAAAACGCGCCGGTGATTCCACCGGCGCGTTTTTGTTTCTGCGGTACGTAGCAGCCGTGCGGGCCCATCCCAAATCCAGCCCATTCGCGCTACTGTTGACCGGTGCAAATAATGGAAGAAACGGCGCGTGCTGTCGCAAGCCCCTGCATCAACGTGTGCAAGCTGGATCGCAACCGGCTGTGCGCCGGCTGCGGGCGGCATATCGACGAAATCGCACGGTGGTCGTCGATGAGCGACAGCGAGCGCACCCACATCCTGCAGCGCGTGCTGCCACTGCGCCAACAGCTGCAGCAGTCGCTGCGAGGCTCGTTGGCCGATCATGAGCGCCTGCTGCGCGCGCTGCATCCGCTGGCCGAGCCGCCGGCTGGCGACGGTTGGAACCGCAGTGAACTGGATGATCTGCTGCCCCCCGGCCCACCGGTCGAGGCGGCGGTTCTGGCCGGCATCGTGCCGCGTGCCAACGGTGCGCAGGTGATCCTGACCCGGCGTACCGAAACCCTGCGGCAACATGGTGGCCAGGTCGGTTTTCCCGGTGGCCGTACCGAGCCGGATGATCGTGATGCGCTGGCCGCAGCACTGCGCGAAAGCCAGGAAGAAATCGCATTGGCGCCGACGCAGGTGCAGGCACTGGGTTATCTCGATCCATTCGTGACCATTACCGGCTACCGGGTAACCCCGGTGGTGGCGGTGATCGATCCGGATTTCGTGGCGGTACCGCAGCCCAGCGAAGTGGCCGAGGTGTTCGAAGTGCCGCTGGACTATCTGATGGCCGCCGACAACCTGCGCCAGGTCGAAATCAACCATCGCGGCCGCGTCCGCCATGTCCTCGAATACGGCTGGCCCGGCCAGCGCATCTGGGGTGCCACTGCGGCCATCCTGTACAACCTGCGTCGCCGCTTGGAGCAAGTGCAATGAAATCGATCGATCCGCCGTGGACCACCCTCGTTGATGTCGCGACCCTGGCTGCGGCCCTGGGCGATGGAGTACGCGTGGTCGATGCCCGCGCGACCGCAAGCACCGCCGTGCGCGTGGTCGACGCGCGTGCATCGCTGTCCGATCCGCAGGCGGGTAATGGCCTCTACGCGCAGGGACACATTCCCGGTGCGGTGCATGCCGATCTCAACCGCGACCTGTCCGACCTGGCGCGGATCGGCCATGGGCGCCACCCGTTGCCGGACAGCGATGCGTTCGCCGCGCGCTTGGGGCAATGGGGCATCGCCACCGATACGCAGGTGGTGGTGTATGACGGCAGCGATGGCAGCATGGCCGCCGCGCGACTGTGGTGGCTGCTGCGCCTGATCGGGCACACGAAGGTGGCTGTCCTCGATGGTGGTATCGCCGCCTGGCAGGCTGCCGGCCAGCCGCTGGCGACCGGCAGCAGCGAGGTCACGGCGTTGCCGGCGTACCCGGGACGGTTCGATACCAGCCAGGTTGCCAACGCGGACGAGATCGAATCGCGGCTCAAGCATGCATCCGGCTGGCTGGTCGATGCCCGCGCAGGCGAGCGTTTCCGCGGTGAGGTGGAACCGCTGGATCCCGTCGCCGGCCATGTGCCGGGGGCGGTCAACCGACCGTTCGCGTTGAACGTTCTGGACGGCCGCCTGCGCGACGCACAGGAACTGCGCGCCGAACTGCAGGGCGTGATCGGCAACCAGGACCCGCAGCGCGTGGTGCTGATGTGCGGCTCGGGCGTGACCGCCTGCCATCTGCTGCTGGCGATGGAAAGTGCGGGCCTGTCCGGCGCACGCATCTATGCCGATTCCTGGAGTGGCTGGGTCAGCGACAGCAGCCGCCCGGTGGCTACCGGCGTTTGAGCAAAGCGGGTAGATCGATTTGACGTTCATCCACGCATGGCGTGGATCTACTGGCCACCGGTTCATATCCGGGGCAGAGCCCCCTGAGTCAGGGGGCGGCCGCGAAGCGGCGGGGGTGTGGGAGCTGGTAAGTGGGGCCCGCGGTTCGCGCAGCGAAGCGTGGGAGCGACAGCGCGCATGCGATGGCGTGTACCCAAGGCGCAGCCCTGCCGGCCCTCAGCCCAGCGGCTGCAGCGGCACCTTGGCCAGGATCCGCTGCCACGGGAACAACGGGCCCGGATCGCGCTTGCGCGCCACGGTCACGGCCGGGTCGTCACTGGCGGGTACCTGCTCCAGGTCCAGCTGGTCGTGGCCGGCGATCTGCCGCAGCGAGGGATACTGCAGCACCAGCGCCTGCAGCAACCGCTCCAACGCCAGCAGCTGCGCTTCGGTGTAGGGCTCGTCCATCGCCTGGTGGCGGCTGTCGAGCCAGTGCGGGTAGCGCCCGGAGTTGACCAGTTCGATGCCCACCGAATCGGCATTCATGCCACGCACGTGGTGGGCGATGCGCTCCGGCGCCACGTACTGCACCACGCTGCCGTCGCGGTCGATGTAGAAATGCCCGCTGTTGCCGGCGCCGCTGTCGTACAGCACGCGCTCGCCGTACTCGCGGGCGGTAGCCAGGTCGGGCAGTTCGGTGCAATGGATAACCACCATCGCCAGGCTGGATGGATCGCGCACGGGCAGGCGGTCGTGGTAGGGCAGCGGCTGCAGCTGCAGGCCGGGCAGGAGCGGGTTGGGCATGCGGCGATGCTAGCATTGCCGAATGAAACTGCCTTCCCTTCTGCTGTCGGTCCGCTCCGTGGGAGCGCACGCATGAGCCGCGGTCATTGCATCCTGTCGCACGGTTTCGAGAGCGGCCCGGAGGCGACCAAGGTCACCGCCCTGGCCGAAGTTGCCGAGCGCCTGGGCTGGACCCATGAGCGCCCCGATTACACCGACCTGGACGCGATGAGCGAGGTCAGCCGCGTTGGCGACGTGCGCACCCGCCTGCAGCGCCTGATCGAGCGCACGGCCGCTGCCGCCGCGCAGGGGCCGGTGGTGCTGGCCGGCTCCAGCCTGGGCGCTTATATCTCGGCCATCGCCTCGCTGCAGGTGCCGGTGGCCGGTCTGTTCCTGATGGTGCCGCCAACCACCATGGGCCCGATGCCGGCGCTGGATGCCGCACCGGTGCCGACCACGGTGGTGCAGGCCTGGCATGACGAGGTGGTGCCGGCCGCCGGGGTCATCGCCTGGGCGCAGGCGCGCTCGGCGCAGCTGCTGCTGGTGGACGACGGCCATCGCCTGGAGCACCACGTGGAGGCCTCCGCGCAGGCCTTCGAGCGCCTGCTGCGGCAGCTGTGAAGCCCGGGCGCACGGCGCGCCCGCCCGCATTGACTACAATGGCAGCCCCGCCGCCCCCGGCGCGGGCCTGCCGGCCGTGCCTACGGCCCTCCCTTCCGAATGGCCCGGCTCCCTGCCGTGCCTGACCACCTGCGAACCGATCCCGTGAAATTTTTTGTCTCCTGCGCCAAGGGCCTGGAATACCTGCTTGCCGATGAGCTGTCGGCCCTCGGCCTGGAAAAGGCCACTGCCACCATCGCCGGCGTCAATGCCGATGGCGAACTGGAGCAGGCGCTGCGGATCGTCATGTGGTCGCGGCTGGCCAGCCGCGTGCTGTGGCCGATCGACGAATTCGAATGCCCGGACGAGCAGGCGCTGTATGACGGCGTGCGCGCGCTGCCGTGGCACGAACACATCAAACCGGAGATGACCCTGGCGGTGGACGCGCATGTGTCCGGCGACAAGATCACCCATGCCCGTTTTGCTGCGCAGCGGATCAAGGACGCCATCGTCGACCGCATGCGTGACGAAGGGCTCGAGCGCCCTTCGGTCAACACCGATCTGCCGGACGTGCGCGTCAACCTGTCGCTGCGCAAGGGCCGCGCCTCGCTGTCGATCGACCTCGGTGGTGGCCCGCTGCATCGCCGTGGCTGGCGTGGTGCTGCGCATGACGCGCCGTTGAAGGAAAACCTGGCTGCCGCGCTGCTGATGCGTGCGCAGTGGCCGCGCCTGCATGCTGCCGGTGGCGGCCTGCTGGATCCGATGTGCGGCAGCGGCACCCTGCTGATCGAGGGCGCGCTGATGGCCGCCGACGTCGCTCCCGGCCTGATGCGCCATGGCAGCCTGCCGCCGAGCCGCTGGCTGGGCTTCGACAAGGCGGCCTGGAAAACCATCCAGAGCGAAGCGCGTGATCGCGAGGCGGCCGGCCTGGCTGCGCTGAAGCCGGTCGTCCACGGCAGCGACATCGACCCGGTGGCGATCCAGGCGGCGCGCGAGAACGCGGAAGTTGCCGGCGTCGCCCATGCCATCCGCTTCACCCGCGCCGATGTGGCCGACCTGCCCACCCCGGAGCAGGAGATCGGCGCGGTGGTCTGCAACCCGCCGTATGACGAGCGCCTGGCCGCCGATCCGGCGCTGTACCGCAAGCTCGGCAATGCCCTGCAGAAGGCGGTGCCGCAGTGGCGCGCCAGCCTGCTGTGCGGCAATGACGAACTGGCCTTCGCTACCGGCCTGCGTGCGGGCAAGAAGTACCAGATGTTCAATGGTGCACTGGAATGTGCACTGATCGTCTGCGATCCGATCGCGGTGCCGGGTCGCGATCCGGCACAGGTGCGCGAGCTGAGCGAAGGCGCGCAGATGGTGGCCAACCGCCTGCGCAAGAACCTGAAGAAGTTCAAGAGCTGGCGCGCGCGCGAAGGCATCACCTGTTTCCGCGCCTACGATGCCGATCTGCCGGAATACGCAGCGGCCATCGACGTGTACGAAGAGGATGGCGGCCAGCGCCGCACGTTCCTGCATGTGCAGGAGTACGCCGCACCGGCCGCGATTCCCGAGAACGACGTGCGCCGCCGCCGTAATGAACTGCTGGCCGCTGCGCGCGAAGTGTTCGGCGTACCGCCGGAACAGGTGTCGATGAAGTCGCGCGAACGTGGCAAGGGCGGCAGCAAGTACGGCCGTTTCGAGCAGCGTGATGAGTTCCTCGTGGTACGCGAGAACAACGCGCTGCTGCAGGTGAACCTGTTCGATTACCTCGATACCGGCCTGTTCCTCGACCATCGCCCGCTGCGTCGCCTGATGGCCGAGCAGGCGCGCGGCAAGCGCTTCCTCAACCTGTTCTGCTACACCGGCGTGGCCAGTGTGCAGGCGGCGGTGGCCGGTGCGGCCAGCACCACCAGCGTCGACCTGTCGGCCACCTACCTGCAGTGGTGCTACGACAACCTGGCCTTGAACGGGCAGGGCGGCAATCAGCACCTGCTGGTGCAGGCCGATGCGATGGCATGGCTGGAAGGCGATCGCGGCCAGTACGACGTGATCTTCTGCGACCCGCCGACGTTCTCCAACTCGGCCCGCGCCGAGGACTTCGACGTGCAGCGCGAACAGGTGAAGATGCTGCGTGCGGCCGTCGCCCGACTGGCGCCGAACGGCGTGCTGTACTTCTCCAACAACTTCCGCCGCTTCAAACTGGAAGAGAACGCCATCGCCGAGTTCGCCCAGTGCCGCGAGATCAGCGCCAGCACCATCGGCCCCGATTTCGAGCGCAACGCACGCATCCATCGTGCGTGGGAGCTGAAGCGCCTGGCGTGACGCGTCGCCGGGCATGGCCCGGCGCTACCCATGTGCGCGCAGAACGGTAGCGCCGGGCCATGCCCGGCGAGCGTGGGTCCGGTAGATCCACGCCATGCGTGGATGCGGTCCGCCGCACGGGTTACAACAACGCCACCACCAGCCCGATCACGGGCAACGCGACCGCCAGCGGTGCGATCCATTTCGGCCGGTACGGATACAGGCCGAACGCCAGCACGATTCCACCCAGCGTAAGCGCGCCGAGCCACAGCACCGGGCCCATCGCCCAGCCCTGGTCGACCACGCACAGGGCGAACGCCACGGTCAGCAGCACCCAGCCCAGCACCCGCCATTGCGTGCGCCGTACTGGTGACGCCGCTGCCTTGCCGTGCAGTTCCTGCTGGTGCTTTTCCATCGCCAGCGACAGCGCGGTGAACGCTGTGAACGACAACCCCAGTACCAGCAGCATCATGCGCTGGCCTCCGCTTCCACTGCATCGGCCGGTGCCTTCGTCGCTGCAGCGGCCGCCGCGCGCTTCTTTTTCTCGGCGGCACTCAGCGGCGGCGTCCAGCGCTGCATGCGCCAGCCGCACAGGGCCAGCATCGCGCCGAAGGCGATCATCGACAGGTCGAAGCCGGCCAATGCCCAGTCACCATTGAACAGGGTCAAGCCCAGGTGTGCGTGGGTGGTCAATGCGTTCACTACCGGGATCAGCGCGAACGCGGCCGCGCCGATGTACAGCTGCCACGCCCACATCATCCGCTTGGGCCAGATGAAGGCCGCCAGCAGCGAGGCGCCCCATGC
Source organism: Stenotrophomonas sp. PA-6-5C (assembly GCF_021605635.1). NCBI lineage: Bacteria > Pseudomonadati > Pseudomonadota > Gammaproteobacteria > Lysobacterales > Lysobacteraceae > Stenotrophomonas > Stenotrophomonas sp. PA-6-5C. The sequence continues at coordinate 4,162 of NZ_WKEE01000019.1, read as the reverse complement.
GTAGAAGAACACGTTCGCCTCGGCGTTGGAGCGCTCGGCCAGGCCCAGCGGCAGCAGCCGGTTGCCCCAGAAATAGGCGGCAAAGGCGATCGGCAGGCCGGCCACGGCGCCGATGTTCAGCGCATCGACCAGGCGCAGGCCGAAGCCGGTGCGACCGCTCTTGGCATGCTTCGGGCGCTCCTTCACTGCCCACAGCACCACGCCGCTGGCCACCATCAGGCAGCCGGTCAGGCCGGACAGGAAGAACAGGGCGCGTCCGCCCCAATCGGCGAAGCGTGCCAAGTGCAGGCCGTACAGCACGCCACGGGTGGCGGTGGCGCCACCGGAAGGAGGGGTTTCCTGCAGCAGCGCGCCAGTGACCATGTCATAGCGCAGCGCGGGCGTGTCGATGGACAAACGCTTGCCGTCGCGCTGGCGGATGTCGATCACCGCATTGGCGGCACCGGGATTGGCAACGCTGAAACCGGCGACCTCGGTGCCGTGCCAATGCGTGCGGGCACTGTCCAGCAGCTGCCGCAGCGGCAGCGGGGCTGCCTTGCCTTCGGCGGGCGCGGTGACCTCGGGCAGGCCACCAAAGGCCTCCGAATAGAACGCATCCTGATCGGTGCCGTAGGCCACGTTCACTCCCCACGGCAGGTACATGATCATCAACGTGACGATGCCGGTGTAGGTGATCATTGCGTGGTAGGGCAGGGCCATCACCGCGCTGACGTTGTGGAAGTCCAGCCAGGAGCGCAGGCCCTTGTCCTTCCGGAAGGTGAAGAAGTCCTTGAAGATCTTCTTGTGGGTGATCACGCCGGTGATGATCGCCACCAGCATGAACATCGCGCAGAAGCCCACCAGGTAGCGCGCCCACAGCACGGGAATGTAGTGCAGGTCGAAATGCAGGCGGTAGAAGAAGTCGCCGCCACGGGTCTCGCGGGCCTTCAGTTCGGTGCCGGTGTTCGGGTCCAGGGTCGCATCACCGAAGGCGCCGCGTCGGCCCTTGGCGGGGTCGGCCAGCTCGGCTGGCAACCGCCAGAACATCTGCATGGCCGGATTGCGCGGCTGCGGCAGGGTGACGAACCAGCTCTCGGCCTGTGGTGCATTGGCCAGCAGGTAGTCGGCCGCGCGCTGCGCCGCTTGGTCGGTGCTGACCGTGCTGCGCGGCAGTTCCGGGCGCATCCAGCGGCTGATTTCCTCGCGGTAGTAGCTGGCGGTGCCGGCCATGAAGATCAGCAGCAACAGCCAGCCGACCAGCAGGCCGGTCCAGGTGTGCAGCCAGGCCATGGATTGGCGGAATCCATTCTTCATGCCCACGCTCCCAGCAGGCGCGAAATGCCGGCCATCAGCAGGGTGGGGGCGAGAATGCCGACCCAGGCACGCAGCGCACTGCGCGTGGCGAACGCCCACAGTGCGGAGCAGGCGGCGACGAGGATCGCCAGCAGCATGCCGGTCAGCACAGCCTGGCCGCGCGCGCCTGGCAGCGCCAGCGCACAGAACACGGTGGTCATCGAGGCAAGCGCGTAGCCGCCGAAGATGGCGGCCAGCGATCGGGACAGCACGCCCCATCGCGGTTTGGCGAAGAAGGTGCTGAGGCGGGGGCTGGCGGTTGCGGGCGAGCGGTCCACGGCGGTCCTGCAGGTTGAATGAAAGAGGACCGGCGCACCGAAGCGCGCCGGGGGTGGCCATCCGTGGCCGGTGCCGGTCGCAGAACCGGCGCCATCCATCAGATCGTCAGAGCTTCCAGCGCAGCGTCATCATCACGTTGCGCGGCTCGCCCCAGTACACGCCGTCGTAGAAACCGACGCGGTTGTAGTACTTCTTGTCCAGCAGGTTGTTCACGTTCACCTGGGCGCTGAAGTTCTCGTTGAAGCGATAGCCGGCCGACAGGTTGAGCAGGTAGATGTCACCCTGTTCGATCGCCACGCGGTCGCGCTTGCCGCTGACCAGGAAGTCCTCGCGCGGCTTGTTGCTCAGGCTCCAGATGCCGCTCTGCCAGGTTGCGCCGCCTCCGATCCAGAAGCGGCCTTCGGCACCACCTGGGCGCCAGCTGGCGTTGAGGCGGAACAGATCGACCGGAACGGTGGTGTTCTGGCGAACGCCCAGCGCATTGCGGCTGACGGTATGGGTGAACCCGGTCGACAGGTTCCAGTGCTCGCCCAGGCTGCCCTGCGCTTCGATTTCCCAGCCCTTCACCTTGTTGCCCTTGCCGGTGGAGCGGTAAGCACTGATGCCACCGGGCAACGAGTTTTCCGGCACCGAATCATCCAGCTCGGCGACGTTGTCCTTCTCGCCCTTGAACACCGCGACCGAGGTGTTGAGCAGGCCATCGAAGAACTCGGCCTTGACCCCGGCTTCCCACATGTCACCGACGACCGGTTCGAGATAGTTGTTGGCCTTGTCGCGGTAGTTCTGCGGCTGGAAGATGTCGGTGTAGCTGACGTAGCCGCTGAAGTAACGGTTGAAGTCGTAGATGAAGCCCGCGTACGGGGTGAGCGAGTCGTCCGGCTTGTAGCCACCGCGGTTGGTACCGGTCAGGCGGCCGGCGGCATCGTGGGTGTAGGTCCAGCTGCGCGTCTCCCAGCTGCCGTAGCGGGCGCCGAGCACGGCGGTCAGCGGCTCGGCCAGCTGCAGGCGTGCGGCCAGGTAGGCGGCACGCTGGCGCAGTTCGTCTTCCGAGGCGAGATAGCCCAGGCGGGTGACCTGCAGCGGCGCGACGTCGCCGTTCCAGCTGCGCCAGTCCGGCACGCGGGTGTAGCTGTCCGGGTAGTCTGCGGTTTCATTCGCAGGCACTTCGCCCTTGCGCACCGACTGGCCGAAGCCGAATACCAGTTCGTGTTCGCGGCCGAACAACTGGAACGGACCGCCGACGTTGAAGTCGAACACCTGCATGTCGCCGTTTTCACCGAAGCTGCCGACGAAGGCAGAGATGCCGCTGCCATCGGCGCGCGGGTAACCGGACGCGCCGTACCAGACCGCGCCGTCGGTCTCGCGCTTGGAGCGGGTGTAGGCGAATTTCGCGGCCCAGCCATGGCCCAGTTGCTGTTCAAGGCGGGCGAAGGCGCTCTTTTCGACGATCGGCCAGCTGCTCCAGCGCGCCGACAGGTTGGTCGAGCGCGGCAGGTTGGCCGGCTTGCCATCGGCGCCCCAGTACGGCACCACGCCCCAGGTCACGCCGGTGGTGCGCGGCGACTGGTACTCGTAGCCGGCTTCCAGCAGGGTGGTGTCGGTGATGTCGGCCTGGACGATGCCGTAGAAAACGTCCTTGTCCAGCTTGTAGACGTCGCGGAACGAATCGCTCTGCTGCTTGGCGGCGACCACGCGGGCGCGGATGCGGCCATCCAGGGCGATGGGACCGCCGAGGTCGGCTTCCAGGCGCTGATTGCCCCAGCGGCCGAGCGTCAGGTTGGCGCTCATCTGGAACGTATCGGTGGGACGCTTGCGGACGAAGTTGATGGTGCCCGATGGATCACCCGCACCGGTGGTCAGGCCGGTGGCACCACGCACCACTTCGATTCGGTCGTAGATCACGCTGTCGGTGTTGGTCTTGATGTAGCCACCGAAGGTGTTGAGCATGCCATCGACCTGGAAATTGGTGATGTTGTACCCGCGCGAGACGTAGTTGATGCGTTCGCTGTCGGTGACCGACACCGCCACGCCGGTGACCTGGCCCATCACATCGGACAGCGAGAACAGTCCCATGTCGTCCAGCCGTTGCCGGGTTACCACGGTCATCGACTGCGGGGTGTGGCGCAGTGACAGGCCGAGCTTGGTTGCGGTGCTGGCCCGCTTGACGGTGTAGCTGTCGGCAATGTCGCCATCGGCGGTTACCTGGACGGTGTCCAGGGTGCGCGCGGACGGGTCGGCAGAACCTTCCTCAGCGTGTGCCAACGGTGCGTTCAACAGTGCGGTCACGGCCAGGGGGGTCTCTTTTAAACATCTCCGAGGCCACGAGACAGATCCATTAATTTCGTATGCCGTCTTCTGCTTGAAAAAAAAAAAATCACCGGCTTGAAACTCTCGTGGTACATCGGGATGTTCAGCAATCATTCGTGTTGTTCTTTGTAGGTCACCAGCACCCGCACGCTGCTCTGTAACAGTGCCTTGAAACGTCTTGTTATGAGCAGCTGATCGCCTCTATCGTGCGCATGTACTTCATCGAGACACCGCACTCTGAATG
>NZ_WKEE01000018.1:0-85071 GCF_021605635.1 Stenotrophomonas sp. PA-6-5C | reverse complement strand
ACATCCTGTTGATCGAAGACGAAGCCGAGCTGGCCACCACCCTCAAGTCTGCCCTGCAGCGCGAGCGCTACGTGGTGGACCTGGCCAACACCCTGGCGCTGGCCCGGGAGGCAGCCCTGTGCGGCCTGCATGACCTGGTGCTGCTCGACCGCACCCTGCCCGATGGCGATGGCCTGGCGTTGATTTCCCTGCTGCGCGAGCGCAATCCGGGGGTGCCGATCATCGTGCTGAGCGCGCTGGGCCAGTTGCCGGACCGGATTGCCGGCCTGGATGAAGGCGCCGACGACTACCTGGCCAAACCCTTCGCGCTGGAGGAACTGTTCGCTCGGATCCGGGCGGCAGGCCGCCGCCCAAGCGGATTGCAGGTGGAGTCCATCAACATCGGCCGTTTGGTGTTCGACCCCGCCTCGGGCGAAGCCAGTGTAGGCGACCAACGACTGGAGCTGCCGCGGCGCGAGATCCGGGTACTGGCCGCCCTTGCGCGGCGTCTGGGCCGCACCGTGCTGCGCGAATCCATCGAGATGGCGGTGTATGGCTTCGACGACGGCATCCATTCCAACACGCTGGATTCGCACGTCTCGCGCCTGCGCCGAAAACTCGCTGATGCCGATGCCGGCGTGGAGATCCACCCCATTCGCGGGGTTGGCTATCTGATGCGGGAAAGCAAGTAATGGCGCGTCGCCCGTCGTTGAAGCGCCCACTGATCGTCAAGACGCTGATCTACCAGTTGCTGGCCCTGCTGGTGGCGTTCTTCGCTCTGCTGATGGTGCTGGTTCGTGCCGACAGCGGCGGCTACTACACCATCCAGACCTTCGCGCCGGTGGCCGCCGAAGCGGTGCACCGCGACCGCAATGGCGAACTGTACGTCGTGCACACGCCAGAGCTGGCCGAACTGCTGAAGATCGTCCCCGGCGCGTGGTTCATCGCCGAGGACGAGCATGGGCACCATGTCACCTTTGGTCATGTGCCCCCGACCTATGCCTCGCTGGTCGGTGCCCTCGATGGCATCCCCTATGGCGACCTGCGCGGGCGTGATCGCAGTGATGGCCTGGCGGTAGTGGTGCGGCAGCACAGTGGGCCGGCCGGCAAGCTGACCATCATGGCCCATGGCGAAACCGATTCGCTGACCATGCAGATGGCGTTGGCCGCGCACATCATCACCCTGCCGATCTTCCTGTTGCTGGCACTGGCCACCATCATCCTGACCCCGATCATCGTGCGGCGGGCACTGGCCGGCGTCGAGCGCATCGCGCAGGAAGCCCGCAACATTTCGGCCAGCCGTCGCGGCATCCGCCTGACTGAAACCGCCGTGCCGGTGGAGATCGCGCCGCTGGTCACCGCCGTCAACGATGCATTGGGCCGGTTGGATGAAGGGCACGAACGGCAACGCCGCTTCATCGCCGCAGCGGCGCATGAGCTGCGCACGCCGATCGCGATCCTGCGGGTGAAAATCGACGCCGCAGATGATTCGACCTCGCGCAGCCTGGCCGTGGAAGTCGCACGTCTGGCGACGCTGGCCGAGCAGCTGCTGGACCTGCACCGCATGGAAGAGGACGGCCCGAAGGAAACCCTCAACCTGGCCCGTGTGGCCAAACGGGTTGCCGCCGATCTTGCGCCGTTGCTGATCCAGTCGGACAAGACCGTGGCAGTGGCGGTGGAGCCACACTTCCCGGTGCTGGGCGAAGCCGGTGCGGTCGAGCGGGTGATATCCAACCTGGTGTTGAATGCCGCCGAGCATGGGGGCCGCCATATCATCGTGCGGGTACAGGGCAGCTGCCTGGAAGTGGAAGACGATGGCCCCGGCATTCCGGTCGACCAGCGCGAACGCGTCTTCGAGCCATTCCAGCGGCTGCGTCCGCGTCAGACCGGCGCAGGCCTGGGACTGAATCTGGTGCGGCAGGTGATCGACCGTCACGGTGGTCACGTCACGATTCTGGATGCCCCCGGTGGTGGCGCGCTGATCCGCGTCGAGTTCCCGCTGCATCCGGGCGTCACTTCAGCGCCACCGGTAGAGCACTGAAGGCGCCCACACATCCGTGACTGCCGCCTGTCCATGCGCAGCAGACAGCGGCGCAAGGCAAGGTTGCGGCAATGTTCGCTGCGCAGCATCGGGCCGATGGCATCTGTGATGCCATCGCGTTCCGTACTGACAGGAAGCCTGCACGTGACCGAAGGAGTTCCTCCCCCCGCCCCTTCTGCCCGATTCCGCGCGACGCCGGCTACATCCGGCTTGACCGCGGCTGCGTGGAATCGACACTCGCGTGCCGATCGTACGCGCGCGCTGCCGCATTGGCCGCGGTGGCTGCGCGTGATACCCGCAGCGAATCGCCCGGACGTGCTGATGCGTTTATTTGCCGTGCTGTTCCTGCTGCTGCCGGGCGGTGCGCTGGTGATCTCGACGCAACGCCATGCCCATGCAGCCATGGCCAGCGCCGTGCTGTTCTTCGTCGTCGCGCATGCCGCGCTGCATGCGCTGTCGGCATGGCGATCAACCACATCGCGGCTGCTCCCCGTACCTCTGCGCTACATCGACAGGCACGCGGCCTGGACGATGCTGGCAAGCGCGTTGGCACCTGCGTTGATACAAGGCGTGCTCACGCAGCCGACCAGCACGCTTTCTGTCGTGGGGCTGGTGATCGGCGCGCTGTGTCAGCTCTGCAGCGTACTTGTGGCTGCCGACCGCCTGCGCAACGTGCTGCTGGTGCTGGGCAGCGCCTTGCAGTTCATCGCAGCAGCGCTTCTCAGCAGCATGGCCGCGGGCTGACAACCACAGCACCGCCGCAAGGTTCACGCAATCCAGCACCTCGAGACTCGACGGCCATCCACGCCCGGCACCCGGCGCGTGCATCCCTACTGCCGCGAGGACCACCGATGACCTATCCCCTCTGGATGCTGTGCCGATGAGCACCGCACCGCGCAAGCACCGCCGACTGCTGATCATCGCTGGTGCCGTACTGTGCACTGCCATTGCCGCGTGGCTCTGGCTGCGACCCGCGCCGCCGCCACCGATGCAGCTCGCGCCGGTGGTGCGTGGGAACATCGAACAGGTGGTGGAAGCCACCGGCACCCTGAAGCCTTCGCGACTGGTGAGCGTGGGCGCGCAGGTCTCCGGTCGCATCGAAACACTGCACGTAAAGCTGGGCGACAAGGTGAAGGCAGGCGATCCGATTGCCGACATCGATTCCCGTACCCAGCGCAATGCACTGCTGAGTGCGCAGGCGGCACAGCGCACCGCACGCGCCAACCGCGATGCACTGGCCACCGATCTGCGCCAGTACGAACTGACCCTGCAGCGGCAGCAGCAACTGGTGGCATCGCAGCTGGTGGCGCGTGCCGACTTCGATGCTGCCAAGGCCAAGGTGGATGCAACCCGCGAGCAGATCACCGCGCTGGACGGTGAGATCGTGCAGCGGCAGACCGACGTGGACATCGCGCAGACCAACCTGGAATACACCCGCATCACCGCCCCCACCGACGGCACGGTACTGGCGGTCGTCGCCCGCGAAGGACAGACGGTGAACGCGGTACAGAGCGCACCAACCATCGTCATCCTCGGCAACCAGGACGTGATGACCGTCTATGCCGAGATCTCCGAGGCCGATGTTGTGCACACCACGGTCGGCCAGGAAGCCTTCTTCACCATCCTTGGCGACGCGGGCCGCCGTTACAGCAGCACGCTGCGCGACATCGCGCCAGCGCCCGAATCGATCACCAACGAAGATACGTCCAGCCTCGCGTCGCCCGCACTGTCAGCTGGCAGCCGTACCGCCATGTACTACAACGGCCAGTTCGACGTGGACAACACCGACGGCCGCCTGCGCAGCTACATGACCGCGCAGGTCCGCATCGTGCTCGGCCGCGCCCACAACGTGCTGACCATCCCCTCCGCCGCCATGGGTCCGCGGGCCGCCGGCGGCAGCTACACCGTGCAGGTGCGTGGCGCAGATGGGCGCGCCGTGGCGCGGCGTATCACCATCGGACTGGATGACCAGATCCTGGTAGAAGTGCGCAGCGGCTTGAAGGAAGGCGAGCAGGTCGTGCTGGCTCAAGCCGGCGACGAGGCGGCCACCGCGCCCGCGCAGCCCCGATGAGTGCAACGATGAGCGAGCCACTGCTGAGCGTGCGTGGGGTCCGGCGTGAATTCGCCGCCGGTGAACAGACCCTGGTGGTACTGGACGGTGTGGACCTGGACATCCGTGCCGGTGAACTGGTGGCCATCGTCGGCCAGTCCGGCTCTGGCAAGTCCACGCTGATGAACATCCTCGGCTGCCTGGATCGACCCTCTGCGGGCACTTACCAGATTGCCGGCCGGGAAACCGCGCAGATGTCGCCCGACGAGCTGGCCGAACTGCGCCGCGAACACTTCGGTTTCATCTTCCAGCGCTACCACCTGCTGACCGATCTGACCGCGCTTGGCAATGTGGAAGTGCCAGCGATCTACGCCGGCATGCCCGCCGCTGAGCGCCACGCACGGGCCGCCGAACTGCTGGCGCGGCTTGGCCTGGGTGAACGCATGCAGCATCTGCCCGGCGAGCTGTCGGGTGGCCAGCAGCAGCGCGTGTCGATTGCCCGCGCACTGATGAATGGCGGTGCGGTGATCTTCGCTGACGAACCTACCGGCGCGCTGGATACACAGTCGGGCAAGGAAGTGATGAAGATCCTCGGCGAGCTGCATGCCGAAGGCCACACCGTGGTGCTGGTGACCCATGATATGGCCGTGGCCGAGCACGCCCAGCGCATCATCGAGATCCGCGATGGGCGGATTGTCGATGATCGTGCCACGGCTACTGCGTCGGCAACGGCCGTGGCACCGTCCGCTCTGCCGCAACGCGGAGATGGCAGCGGCTGGCAGGCCGTGCGCGATCGCTTCGCCGAGGCCTTCCGCATGGCCCTGCGCGCCATGAACGCACACCGCATGCGCACCTTCCTGACCATGCTCGGCATCATCATCGGCATCGCCTCTGTGGTGTCGGTGGTCGCGCTGGGTACGGGTGCGCGTCAGGCCATCCTGTCCAACATCTCTTCGCTGGGCACCAGCACCATCGAGATCTATCCGGGCTCCGGCTTTGGCGATCTGCACGCGGCGCGGGTAGAGACCCTTACTCCGGGCGACAGCGCAGCCCTGGCCGGGCAACCGTTCGTGGACAGTGCCACCCCTGGCGTAGCCACCACGGGTACCGCCCTGCGCGGCAACCGTTCGGCCAGCGTGCAGGTTCAGGGCGTCAGCGAACAGTACTTCCGCGTGCATGGATTGAAGCTGGGGGAAGGCGCCTTCTTCGGCGCCCCAGGTGTAGCTGGCTACCAGCAGGTGGCGATCATTGATGCCAACACCCGCGCGCGCTTCTTCGCCGCAGCCGAGAACCCCATCGGGCAGACCCTGCTGCTGGGCAACGTGCCGGTGCGCGTAGTCGGCGTGGTGAAGAAGGATGCCGGCGCCGCCGGAGACGCCTCGCTGCTACGGGTGTGGATGCCCTACACCACGGCCATGGCGCGGATGCTCGGCCAGAGCCATGTATCCAGCATCACCGTGCGCGTGTCCGATACGATCAGCATGGAAGCGGCCGAGCAGACCATTACGCGATTGCTGACGCGTCGCCATGGCAGCACCGACTTCTACATGAGTAACAACGCGCAGATCCGCCAGTCGATCGAACAGACCACCGGCATCCTCACCATGATGATCAGCTCCATTGCCGCCATCGCGCTGGTGGTGGGCGGTATCGGAGTGATGAACATCATGCTGGTGTCGGTGACCGAGCGTACCCGCGAGATCGGTGTGCGCATGGCCGTGGGTGCACGCCGCAGCGACATCCTGCAGCAGTTCCTGATCGAATCGGTGCTGGTGTGCCTGCTTGGTGGTGTGCTGGGCATTGGCGTGGCGTTGCTGCTGGGCGCGGCGCTGGCATTGGCCGACGTAGGCTTCAGCCTGGTGTTCTCGGCGAGTTCGATCATTGCGGCGTTCGCGTGTTCCAGCCTGATCGGCATCGGCTTTGGCTTCCTGCCTGCACGTCGCGCGGCGCAGCTGGACCCGGTGGAAGCGCTGGTCCGGTAATCGCTGCAGTTGCCCGCGGCGACGGCAGGTTCGCGCAATATCTGCGGTGTGTACTGCAGCTACCGACGATGTCCGCAAAGGAGCTGGACGATGTTTCTGAAAACAGGAAGGACGGCGCTGCTGCTTGCAGCAGCCGCACAACTGCTGGTGCTGATGCCGTATTCCGGCGATGCCCATGCCCAGCGTGGCGACCGCTACAACCCGCAGTGGAACCAGGACTACCGGGAACGGGATCGCGATGACTGGCAGCGCCGCGAACGCGAGCGGGAGCGCGAACGTGAGCGCAGACACGACGCCAAGACCACAGGCGTGGTGGTGGGCGTAGTGGGTGCGGCCGTGGTGGCTGGCGTGATCGCGGCGGCGGCAAAGCGCGAACGCGAGACCCGTGAGCGCGCCGACTACTGCATGAACCGCTACGGCAACTACGACCGCCGCACTGACAGCTATCGCGACCGCGATGGCTACACCTATCCCTGCCGCTGATCTGCCCTCATTCAAGGACTACACGCAATGCGTATGAACAAGACCGCCCTGCTGATCGCGCTGTGCGCTGCCCCGCTGCTTGCACACGCCGCGCCCGCCGACCCGAAACAAGCCTATATCGATTCCACGTTCACCGCGATGGACAGCAACAAGGACGGTCGCGTCGACAAGGCCGAGTTCAGCGCCTATCAGCAGGCGCGCTTCAGCAAGCAGGCTGACTCGATCGATGCCGCGTTTGCTGCGATGGACAAGAACAAGGACGGGAAGATCAGCAAGGAAGAAGCGACCGTGGTGCCGGAAATTGCGAAGTACTTCACGGGCCTGGACACCGATGGTGATGGCTATCTGTCACTGAAGGAAATGCAACAGGCGATGGTGGCTGCGCAGACGGCGGATGCGCCGACAAAGTAAGTCGCTGGTGTGGCGCTGACGTGATAGGTGGCCACCTGGGTGGTCACCTATCAACGCAATGAAACGCCGCCCGCTCAGGCGGTCATCTTCAAGAAGGTCGGCACTACCCGGTTCCAGTCGAGGTACTCAAGGGGGCCATCAACGGCTGGCAACGATACCAGGCTGCAGCCCGCCCCGATTCAGGTATCCTTGCGCACAGTCAGCCACGCCTTTCTGCGACCGTTGCGGTGCAGCATCGACGTTGCGGACGAACACACGATTCACCATGGATGTTTCAACGTAGTCACAGGGGAAAATGGATGAAGAAGTTCCTGTTCGCGGCGATCATCGCTGCGTCGCTGGTGGGTTGCACCACCAATCCGCCGCTCAATTTCTCGGTCCCGAACGTCGGGGTCAGCAGCAAGAAGATTGATGGCGAGCTGAAATCGTTGACGGTCACGCTCGCACGTCCGGATGAAGCCAAGGGCAAGATTCCCGCACAGGCCCAGCACGAAGTCCCGCAGATGTGGCAGAACGCGCTGACCGAAGCACTGAACAAGATGGCTGTATTCCGCGACGACGCGCCGGTGAAGTTGAGCCTGTCGGTGAAGATCCTGGCCATCGACATTCCCAGCTTCGGTGCCTCGATGACCACCAAGACGATCGCCCGCTACGAGCTGATCGATCGCGCAACCGGCAGCATCGTCTACACCCAGGATGTCAGCGCATCCGGCGAAGTTCCGTTCAACTATGCATTCGCAGGCGTGATCCGTGCCCGCGAGTCGATCAGTCGATCGGCACAGAACAACATTGCCCAGTTCCTGCAGGCTCTGGAAACGGTGGACATCTCCAAGCCGATGTTCCCGAACAAGCAGGAAGCACCGTGAAGCGCCTGCTGCTGACCGCATCCGCTGCCGTGATGCTGACTGCGTGCGCACCGAACGTGCGCACCGACAGCTATTCCATCGGCTCGGTTGGACAGGTCAACCGCACCGTCAGCGGCACGGTCATCAGCGTTCGTGCAGTCAGTATTGACGGTTCGCAGGGCGGTGGCGCCGTTGCCGGTGCTGCCGCTGGCGGCGTAGCCGGCTCCACCATCGGCGGCAGCGACCAGGCGGCGGCCATCGGTGCCATTGGTGGCCTTGTGGTGGGTGCGATTGCCGGTGCGGCTTCCGAGCGCGCACTTTCGCAGGCCAAGGGCCTTGAGTACGTGGTGCAGACGGAGAACGGCAACCTGATGACCGTCGTGCAGGGCCCCGATCCGGTATTCAGTGCCGGCATGCGGGTACTCGTATTGTATGGGTCGCCGTCGCGGATCATTGCCGATCCGCGTCAACCGAAGGCAACCCCGTAGAACCCAACGACGCCCCTTGCTCAGGGGCGTCGTCATTTTCCAGGCACGTTTGAAGCTGCGAAAGGTTTCGCCAGCGATCAGTCTTGCCAGCGGATCCGGCCCGGTACCAGCGCCAGGCGCCTTATCTCCCCTGGAGCAATGACGGTGCCATCCTCCATCTCGACGTGCATCCTGGAGACGTCACCCTCGTGTCCCTGCATGGCAGCGGCAACCAGAATCCTCAATGCACCCGTCCGGACATCGTAGCCGCCGGCGGTGTGCTTCAAGGTTCCCACGCTGTTCCATTCAACTTCCATGACCAACCTTTGGATCCACACGTTTCATGCTGGCATACGCCATGTTACGGGGCGAAGCTGCGGCATGCCGTTTGCGGGCACGCGGCCCGCCCTTCGGCAATACGCTACAAGCGACGTCAAGGCCCCTTATCATGAGGGATTGAGGGCCCAAGAAGCCCAATTGACGCTTGCAAGGCAGTATCTGGATGTCTATGGAATGGCGCCCCTCGGGCTGGGGCCGACGTGTGACTCGTTCGCCCCACTGGTGGCTGCGGCTCGATGGCGAACACGTCGAGCTGAATATCTCGGGCCAGCAGTACCGGCAGCGTGTGGATGACGATCATCGCGTGCAGGTCATTCCAGGCCTGTTCTGGTCACGGGTCGAGCTGCAGACCGGGATTGCAGCTGGGCTGTCAGTAGACGGGCTGCCCAACCAGCAAGCGTCCCGGCTTGCGGCTGCCCTGCAGCAGATGCGCTTTGCGCGTACCACGCGTGGGCGCAGGGCCCTGTTCGACACGATTCTGGAGCAGATCCAGTCGTGGTTGAGCGCAGCAGATGACCTCATCGACCGAGGCAATGCAGGCCGCCGCTGGATCACCCACGAGCAGCAGCAGGCGCTGCTGGCCGAGCGCCCCGCCCTGCCCCTGCAGCCCCGGGAGCTGGAGCAGCTGTTCCTCGATGAAGACGTGCATGAAGATCTGCAAGCGCATGACCATCGCGTCGCGCTGGACGCACTGCACGACTGGAACCTGGATTGGCCCGCCGCCTGGGCCGAAGCCAATGAGACCATGACCCGGCGCGAACTGGTGTTGGCCAAGAACTTCCTGGACCGGGTCGAGAGCAGGCCGCTGACCGAGGAACAGGCACGCGCGGTCATCTGCTTCGACAACCGGGTGCAGGTGGTGGCCGCAGCCGGCTCCGGCAAGACCTCCACGATGGTGGCCAAGGCTGCCTACGCTATCGACCGTGGCTTTGTGGCCCCCGAGCGCATCGTGATGCTCGCCTTCAACAAGGACGCCGCGAAGGAGCTGGAAGCTCGAGCACAGCGATCCTTCCAGCGGCTGGGCATGGGCGATACCGTGGTGGAGGCGCGCACTTTCCATGCACTTGGCCTGTCCATCATCGCCAAGGCGACGGGACGCAAGCCCGATATTCCCGAATGGGCCATCGATGCAACGCTGGGCTTCAACAAGCTGGCCGAGCTGGTGGACGACCTGAAGGACCGTTCGACCCACTTCCGCACCCAGTGGGATATGTTCCGGTTGGTATTCGGGCGCGATCTGCCGCCGCTGGGCACGCAGATGCTGGCCGATGGCTACGACCGAGATGGCACGCCCTATATCCGCACCCTGCAGGGTGAACGGGTGAAGAGCCTGGAAGAGTGCGTGATTGCCGATTGGCTGTTCTACAACGGCGTGGCGTACGACTACGAGCGCCGCTACGAATTCGACACCGCCACCGATACCCATCGCCAGTATCGCCCGGACTTCTATTATCCGGACGCCGAGCTGTACCACGAGCACTTCGCGCTGGATACCGACGGGCAGCCGCCGCAGCATTTTGCCAACTACGCCGATGGCGTGCGCTGGAAACGCGAGCAGCATGCCGCGCGCGGCACTGCACTGGTCGAGACCACCTCGTTCGGGCTGCGCAGTGGCGAGGCCCTGCACCACCTGTCGGAACGGCTGGGCGAATCACGCGTCGAGCTCGACCCCAACCCGGACCGCGAGCTGCCCGATGGCGGCGCAAAGCCCATGCCCGATGCGGACCTGATCGGACTGATGCGCACCTTCATTGCCCATGCCAAGAGCAACTGCCTGAGCCTGGAAGACATGGCCGAGCGTCTGCGGCAGATGCCCGAGGACCAGTTCAAGGAACGCTACCGGCGCTTCCTGGAAATCGCCGGGCCTGTGTTCCAGGCGTGGGACGACGCGCTGGCGGACGAGCGCAGCATCGACTTCGAAGACATGTTGAACATGGCCGCCGGGCTGCTGGAACAGGGCCACTATGAATCGCCCTACGAACTGGTGATGGCCGACGAATTCCAGGATGCCTCGCGCGCCCGCGCCCGCTTGTGCCGCGCCCTGGTCAACCGTCCGGGCCGCTATCTGTTTGCCGTAGGCGACGACTGGCAGTCGATCAACCGCTTCGCCGGCGCCGATGTTTCAGTGATGACCGGTTTCCGCGAATGGATGGGGCACGGCCAGGTGCTGAAACTGGAGCAGACGTTCCGCTGCCCACAGGCACTGTGTGATGTTTCCAGCCGCTTCATCAGCCGCAATCCGGCGCAGATTTCCAAGGGGGTTCGTTCTGCGACGGCGGCGGTTGGCCCGGTGCTGCAGGCGTTCCAGATGAACCGGCGTGAGGAGGTGCAGGATGGTGTTCGCCAGTACCTGTCGAAGCTGCACCAGCAACTGCTGGCGGGTAAGGTTCCGCAGGGCCGCAACGGGCGCGTGACTGTCTTTGTTCTGGGGCGGTATCGCGCGGATCGCGGTGCAGTGCCTTCGGATTGGAAGACGACCTTCGGCAGCACGATGGAGGTCGAGTTCCTGACGGCGCACCGTTCAAAGGGGCGCGAGGCGGACTACGTGATCCTGCCGGGGATGGTGAATCGAAGCTTCCCGAGCTTGCGCTCGGATGATCCGGTGCTTTCTTTGGCGATGCCAGATGGCGATACCTACCCGTTGAGCGAAGAACGGCGGTTGTTCTATGTGGCACTGACGCGTACAAGGCGCTCGGTTGTGATGTTCACCCTGCAGGGCAAGCGCTCGCCGTTCCTGGATGAGCTGGTGAACGAAGGTGCCGTGGAGGTCACCGGGATTTCAGGGACGGCTATCAACGAAGAGCGCTGCCCGGTATGCAAGGTGGGCGTGTTTGTAGACAGAACGGGGCCGCATGGGCCTTTCAGGTCCTGCTCCAGCTATCCGCTTTGCCACAACAGGCCGAAGGGTGGGCGTCGCGGGTGACTGCATACGCGGGCCCTGGAATCCAAAAGACCTGCAGCTGCCAGGACCGGGATGACTTCGGGTGGCCTGCCTGGCGAGATGGAGCTGGACGTCATGACATGGACAGTCCCAGCTCGCACGAGGAAGGCGCCAGTTGAGCACATCATTCCGCCGTGAGCAGCGTCGCTTCGACCGGAGGTGAGCCCCCCACACCGGCGGCTAGACTTCGCCAACTTTTGAATGGATGACCCCATGGAACAGTGGCATCCCGCAACACTGCTGGCGCTGATCCTGCACCAGATCGACGCCGCGTTCTGGCATGAGTGGAACATGTTCCGTGTCCTCGGCGGCGCCCAGCGTCTCCTGGCTTTCAACCTACTCGCCGTGGGCGTCCTGCTGCATGGCTATCGCCAGGTGATGCTGTTCAAACCCTCTGCGAGGGCCCATGACCGTCTTTGCGGAGCCGGAGGCGCGGGCACCGCGCTTGTCCACGTTGCCTTCGCTGCTGCGGGTCATGACGAGTTCCACCTTCCTCTCTTCATCGCAGCCTTGGCTGCTCTCGTTGCCGGTCTCGGCCCGCTCCATCAGAGCCGCCGTGCTTCGACTGCTCATACCCAGGTAGATGGTATGGACTGAAGAAACAAAAGAGCCCCTGTTTCCAAGGGCTCTTCTGAACATCTTGGCGGAGAGAGTGTCTGAATCTAGGGTGTTCCCTAGCTTCCGTGCGCCTTCTGCCACATCTTCCTGACGTCCATGTGCACGCGCGCGTCGCCATCCTGGGATGGCGACACATGCGCGACCTGCCGGCCGCCCCACCGCAGCAACCAGCCGCCCCCCATCTGGACCCAACCAGAGGGTGGTGGTGCTGAGCGGAAGCCTTGATAGCCGTGCGATGGAAGCATGGTCGGAAGGATACGGCCGCACGTCTCAACTGATGCGATTTGCTCAATCGTCAGTCTTAACCGCTCAGACTGGCCTACAGAGCGCCTCTCGCACTTCGCCATAGGAATCGACCTACAGCCGTATAGGCAATTATCTGATTGCTAGCCACCCGGCGCACTGAGATTGTTCGCGTGCTGTGCAGCACTACCCTACTCATGGAGAGACGGAAGTGAATTCGAAGCGAAACGATCGTAGAACTGCCCGCCCAACGTTGCGTCACCGGTTACTGTGCGCATCTCTTCTTCTCATGTCAGCCGGCGTTGCTCAAAATGCCTTCGCAGGCCAGTGGGTTCAAACTGGCCGCGTGCTCCTGCTAGATACCGAGGGTATCGCGCCTTACATCGTCTCGTGGACAAACACGTGCCAGGGTGGAGTGGAAGGACCCTCCGGTCTCTACACCTACGGGGATTGGGGTCCGGAAGGTCTTGGCTCGTGCCCGTCTGACGCGAACACGGGCTGGGCGCAAAATATGGGGGGAAGCTTTGGCTACTGCAGACCCGAACCCGAAAATCTTGGCGGGGGCTACTCCTGCACCGAGTACTCGCACACGTTCGGCGGCCAAACTTACACGGGAGCAATTCCGGCAACGTGTAACGTGCCTGGGACCTATGCCATCAGCTACATGCGACGCGCAGAGCTTGTGTATTCCGGTAACGGAAACATGCCCAATGACTACTACGACCGGACCAACGAAGTCTCTGCCGAGTTCTACTGCCAGTAGTCCGTGACCAATTGGCGGAACTGAATTCTCATACGGCTCGAAAAGCCATTGATCCACATCTGTACTACATGAAGAGCTGTCTCCGCGTAAGCATCGCTAAATCCAAAAGGAAATGGAAATGAAGCGTCTTCGTATTGTCGGAATTGCTGCAGCTGCGCTGCTTTCGTTTTACTCCAGCCATGCGCTGTGTTCTTCGGAGTTGGCGGAAGAGGACAACAGCACTCCGATAGCTACATACTCAAGGATGTTCGGGGTATCCAAGATTGAGGCTCAGCAGCGATTCCTCATTATGGCGGAATCGACCAAAGTACAAGAGATCCTTCGAACCAAGTATCCAACGACGTTCGGCGGCCTGTATGTGGAGCACCAGCCCCAATTCCGTGTTGTTGTACGTTTCACAGAGTCCCCGGTAGAAAGTCTGCGCGCAGTGACCGCGGACCCCGCCTTCGTTGCCCTGCCAGCATCCCATTCGTTGGCTGAACTTAGTACGGCTCAACAAGCCGTCGGTGAGGAGCTCCATCGAACTGGGATCAATTTCCTCTCACGTCTGGACCTGGAGCATTCAACCGTTGAATTTTCCGTTGAAGATCCGCAGGCTGTGGAGCAGCCCATGCGGTCCCTACGGTCTGAAATTCCGTTCATTCGATTCAAGAAAACCACTGGCTTCTTGGAGACCACGCTACTGGAAATTTCGTTGGACTCCGCCCAGAAGCTCAGGGAGCCACCGGGTTCCTACTGTACGAGCGGGTTTGGCGTTAAGAGTGGCACGACTCGCGGCATCACTACAGCCGGGCACTGCGATAACACGTTGACGCATAGTGGAAACCCCCTGACCTTTCAGGCCGAAAAAAAATCGGGCTCAGAGGACATTCAATGGCACACGTATCCAGACACGAGCCGATATCACTACGTTCCCTCCCACCGCGTCGAGGCAGGATCTCAGAGCCGTCTTATGGTCGCCGTAAGGCCGCGCTCAGGGATGAAGGTGGGGGACATTGTGTGCAAATATGGAAAATCAACGTATGAGACGTGCGGTCTCATCAGCGATCTTAAGTTTCAAGCAAACTTTGAAAACGCAATCGGAGAGTTCGTTCGGGTGGTGAGCACCGAAGGCCGCACCATGACGGATTATGGTGATAGCGGTGGCCCTGTCTATGGAACGCAGACGCCTGACGGGCGCTTCTACGACACCGCTTACGGCATGGTTCATGGGCGCGGCAATGCAGGGACAGAGTACTATAAAGATCTCTTCTTCATGCCTACCGACTACTTCGCCAGTTTGGGCCTGCAGATCCTTACCACTGCGGATGATCCGTAACTCAAAGAGGAACCCCCGGCTCGCCGGGGGTTCTTTTCTCGAATCCGTCGGTGCAGTTGGCTATTGGACAATGCTCGTAAACTGGTCTACACCCTGTTGGCATGAATAGCCCAGGGTTCCGCAGACACCTCGCAGCCATAAACTACGGCTTAGGCGGAGGTGATTATGAGCGTGAAGCGGTACACAGATGAGTTCAAGATCGAGGCAGTTCGGTCGTCCGGCATCGGAAGCTGCCGAGCGACTGGGCGTGTCGATCCACAGCCTTTACGGTTTGAGGCGGCAGCAAGGCAAGGGTGATGTTGGTCGGCGGGTCGAGCACCTTCTTCGCAGGAACTGATCATTTGCGTCCGCGCCGATACGCTTCTGATTCGCGACTTCGATTTGCGCGGCGCAATAGCACATGACGGCGACCTGGACTCAGCAGGTGACCACAGGATTTGGGGTTGCCATTTCTCAGCGCACCCAGATGGCTACTGATCTACTCGGAGGACTCCACGCCTTTTCGGATCCTTGAGCGGCGCCAGCCGCCATGCGACTTGAAGTAGCCGGTATCTCCGGTGAACGAGTACCTAAGCCCAGCCCACGCCGCCCTTAGAACCGGAGCGTGCCAGCCGCGCGCCTTCTGGTAAGCGTAACGATAAGCCTCCATCACTGCGGCCGCTGTCGTCGCGCTGAGCGCCGCCTTGCAGCCGCCTTAAAACACAGCGCGGCTCCATGGATTACCGCCGAGAACGCTGGCTACCAGCGCCGCGCCGCCTAGAGAAATGAGAAGCTTCAAAGCGGAGTCCTACAAAACCACGGGGAGTAGACCATTGAGCACCCAGCAGTCCCCTTCCGCTATGTCCTGAACATTGCCGCCAGGGCATGAACGCGATGTGAAATCCACTCCAGGTCAGCCCAGCACCGATTCCACCAGCACCTGGCCATAGCGCGCGAACGCCGCCGGGCCGGGATGGTTGAACAGCGCGGCAGCCCCCAGCGAGTCTGGACTGGCGCCCATGCCGCCCAGCTGCTCATCCACGACGATCCAGTGCTGCGGAGCGAACGCTGCCCCTGCCTCGACTGCCGCACGCCGCAGCACCCTGTTGGTGTAGTTCCAGCTGGACAGGGCCGGCCCATCCACCACGTTGCGGCGCGGCACGGACATGATGACCACCTCGATACCGACCGCCTTCGCCTGGGCGGCGATGCTCTTGATGTTGGCCAGCGTAGTGGCCTGTCCCAGCTCGTTCATGCCGAAGTGCAGCAGGCATCGTCGCCCGCGCCGGTAAGCGCTGGGGCCTGCTCCCCTATCAGGTCGTCGTCGCGGCCAGCTTCGCCTCCAACGCCGTTCTGCGGCACGGTCAGAGCGCTGCAGGCGCTGTTACCACCATTCGGAGCGCAGCGCGCGTAAGGGTAGGTGCCGCATGAGCGCATCCCTCAGCCACCACTCCGATATTCAGCGCGCTGCAACTGTCCCAGACAATTGCCTGCTATGGCGAGCACTTCTTCGCGTCACGAAGCCCTTTCTCAACCGCAGCAGAAACAGCCTGCACAAGATTTACCCGATCCCGATCGATATCAGCTTGTTTTTGCTGCGTGGCCGCCTCATCGAGCTTGCGCCGATGTTCTTTGGCACCGTCATTCCACCGGACTGCGAGAACGTTCAACACCAGCGAAAGGACCAAAATACCCAAAATGGCCCAGAGACGCCGTTTGGACGCCTTGCCATCCGTTCTCTGCGGCCTAAATCCAGTAATGAAACTGATGGCGGGGCAAGACGGTACGGCGATAGCAGCGACTATCAGAAAGAACGACGCCCATTCCGCCGAGATTCCAGGCACGTAGGCAACAAGTGGATCCATTGCGAGAAAGAGGATCGCCGGGCCCGTCGCGAGCGCCGCAAGGGCAACGACCGCATCGGCGATCTCCTTAAATCCACGGATAGGCCCCGGTATCTCATTGGCAGACGGGGACGCTACGGAACCGATGCTCATGCTGTCTTCCTTGAATGTATGAGCCTCAATGCTCGCATGCGTCTTTGGCCCGGAAAAGTCAGGTGAACCACTACAGCCCGAAGCATCCGGCTTAGCTCTGACGACGCGATCAAATGTTCGCTCCCGACTACTGCCCCCTGTCCTGCGCTCTCCCCCTGTAGCGCAGGAAGCCCGCGCCGGCCGGGTTACACCAGCCGGCAATCCATTCCAGGAGTCCAGCGTGCGTAATCAGCTCGACATCTTCGACCACGACCCAGCCCGCATGGCCGCGGCCAACCGCGCCGCCGCCGAACGCGCACTGCACGACGTGCAGTTCACCGCCACCGTCCGGCAGGAGCGCCACGAGTACTACGTGGGCGAAGCCGAGCGCTGGGAACACCTCGCCGCCCACAGCGCGCGCTCCGCCAACAGCAAGGACATGCAGGCATGAGCAACGACAACGAGAAATCGGGACACGTGCAGCAACCAATTTGCAATTGGTCACTGCTCGCCTCTAGCTCTTCACGCGGCCGATCTGGACTCTTCTGCTACGGCGAGAATCTCACCTATCAAGGCCCTAGCTTCTGCAATCCAGTCATCTCGAATTGCCCAAGTCATCCTGAGCGTCACTTCATCGGGTGCCACAGCGATTCTCCGAACCTGTCTGACTACCATGCCGGCCCGCGCAACGATTCCAGTCATAGCGATAGCCCTCGCAGGGTCAAGCTTCCAGGCGATCCTCTGCACTGCCTGAAGCTGTGCATCTACACCCTCAACCAATTTGAGAATTGCCTGCTGCGCCTGCTTGTCTGGCAGTTCGCCAATAAGTGCGTGGACGACGCTGCCAATGTCTGCTTGCGCACGATGAAGCAAAGGCGCGAGGCTAACGAACGCCACATGTGCGGCAACCGCATCCTTTTCGGCATTCGACTGTTCCTTCTTGCGACGGTCTCGGATATCAACTGTCGAAATCCAGAGGGCAGCCCACGCGGCAAAAAACGTAGCAATTGCACCAAGCCAGCCCCCCAAGGCAGCAATGGCGCTCCAGTCGAATCGACACAGTTCACCCGAGACGCAAGGGACCATAACCTCTGCTACGAGCATCGAAATCCACTCCTTGGAGACGATGGACATTCTGCCACGGCGACAGAACGCATTGAGATCGCCCGTTATTGCAAGCTGCTTAACGGTGCGTGTGGAGAAGCGCATGCCTAAGCTGCTGCCAATTCTTGTGGCCTGTGAGTACAGCGACACCGTGGCGTCGGCCTTCCGCACCTTCGGCTTCGATGCCCGAGAAGGAACGGTCGCGCTTCGACCCAGCGATTGCCGCGGCGATGGCGCAGCAGTGGGGCGGTCATATCCTCAGACCAAGAGCGGACACCCGCACATTCGTGCCGCTGCAACTGGAGCAAGCCGCATGAGTTCGATGAACCTACCAACCGTCCGAGCCGCAGTGGTCGACGCCACCAAAGCGTCATCGCCGGTCGCTGCGGTAGTCGGCGCCATGCGTCGTATCGATCCGGCGGGCGGCCCCGTGGCCGCCGACCAGGTCCGCGCCTGGGCCGACACCCTGATGGCCGAGCTTTACTCGGCACACGTCGCTCGCTGGGAGTACCGCCATGCAGACGACTTCGCCCCCGGATGCTGGGCAGAGGCCAACGCGGAACAGGTCTACTACGGCCCGCAGCGTGGCCTGGTGATACGCGCCCTGTTCGACAAACCGCGCGTGCCGCAGCCTGAGAGGGAACACGTATTCCAGAACCGCACCTGCACCAGGTGCGGCGACCCCGAAGAATGGGCCGGGCCGGACTGCGTGCCGCTGGTGCAGGAAGTGGATCCGCGCGCCCGGCTCCCCTTCGATCCGCGCTGGCTGGTCCAGCCGCTGCAGTGGCTGCGTGACGCTCCACCCCAGCTCAACCAATACGACAGGCGCCACAGGTCCAGACAGGCCGCGTTCCTGCTGGAAAAGCTGGAAGCCCACATTGCGGAGTGCGAGAAGCCATGACACAGCGACAGATCAGCCATCCCGAAGGGCTTCCGCCCTGCGCCGCCGGCCCCCGCGCGCGCCACATCCACGACATGCGCTGCACCAGCGCCGGCGGTGGCCACCTGGTCGAATGCTGCTGCAGATCGACCGGCAAGAACGCGGACCCCGATGCAGCGCTGGCCGAGTGGCGGCGGCGGGCACTGTGGATACAATCCGAGGTGCAAGGCTGGGTTCGGCAGCAGATAGCGCTGAATCGGCCTTCGCAGGTGGATGGGTAAGCGGGCGGGTAGCAATTGCTGAGACAAAGAAAAAGCCCCTATTTCTAGGGGCTTTTCGAAAATTCTGGCGGAGAGAGTGGGATTCGAACCCACGGAAGGTTTAACCCTTCGCCGGTTTTCAAGACCGGTGCCTTAAACCGCTCGGCCATCTCTCCGTATCGGCCCAGCCTGCTGACCGGGCACGCATTCTCGCACGGCTGGACGATTTGCCCAAGACCGTTGTTCCATTGGAAGCAGGCCTCAGCCCGCGTCCACCGCCAACGCACCCAGCGCACTGGCCTTGATCCGCTCCTTGGCCTTCTCGCAGGCGCCACCGCAATCCAGGCGCGAGGCCTCCAGCTGCGGCGGCAGGTGCTCGGCCAGGAAGTCGATGAACACCCGCACCGCCGGCAGCAGGCCGCGGCGCGAGGCGAACACGGCATGGCACACTCCCTGCGGCAGCGACCAGTCCGGCAGCACCACTTCCAGCTCGCCATTGCGCACAGCATCAGCGCAGACGGTTTCCGGCAGCATGGTGATACCGAAACCGTCCTTCACCATGCTCTGCAGCAGCGGGAAGTCGAAACCGGCCACGCGCGGCTGCAGGTCCACCCGGCGCACGGCGCCTTCCGGTCCGTGCAGTTCCCAGCGCTGACGCGCCTCGTCTTCGCTGATGCTGAGGGTGACGTGGTTGGCCAGTTCTTCCGGGTCCTTCGGGCGGCCGGCGCGGTCCAGGTACTTCGGGCTGGCCACCAGCAGTTCCTGCACCTGGCCGAAGCTGCGCATCACCAGGCTGCCGTCGTCGTCCAGACGCGAACGCACGCGCAGGGCGACGTCGTAGCCTTCGTTGATGATGTCCACGCGACGGTTGCTGATGTTCAGCTGCAGCCGCACCTTCGGGTACTGCTCGAGGAACTTGGGCAGCAGCTTGGGCAGCTGCATCTGCGCCAGCGATACCGGCACGCTGGCGCGCACCAGGCCACGTGGCTCGGCGCTGAGGCGGTCCACCACCTCGCGCGCGGCCTGTGCCTCAGCCAGCATGGTCTGGGCGTGGCGGTGCACGCTGGTGCCGACGTCGGTGACGGCAAAGCGGCGCGTGGAGCGCTGCAGCAGGCGCACGCCCAGGTCGGTTTCCAGCTGGCTGATACGGCGGCTCAGGCGCGACTTGGGGATGCCCAGTGCGCGTTCGGCGGCGGCGAAACCGCCGTGGTCGACCACCATCGCGAAGTAGTACAGATCATTCAGGTCATGCATACCCGAGTTCCATTAGTAGAACAATACGTGGCATTCAACCATCTTTATCCCGCCCTTGCAACAACCTATTGTTCTCTCCGTCGGCGGCAAGCCCGCCATCTCTCCCGAACATAGGTACTGCCATGAAGCTTCTGCACATCGACGCCAGCGTGCTTGGCGACAACTCCGTCTCCCGCCACCTGACCGCCGCCGTGGTGGCCCAGTTCAAGCAGCAGATCGACGGCCTGCAGGTTGATTATCGCGATCTTGACGCCAATCCGGTACCGCATCTGCGCAGCGGTTCGCTGGCCAAGACCGATGCCGCCGAGGCTGCCGATGCTGAACAGGTGCTCGAGCAGTTCCTGGCTGCCGACATCGTGGTGATCGGCGCGCCGATGTACAACTTCAGCGTGCCCTCCACCCTGAAGGCCTGGATCGACCGCGTGGCGGTGGCCGGGCGCACCTTCAAGTACACCGAGAACGGCCCGGTGGGCCTGGCCGGTGGCAAGCGGGTGATCGTGGTCAGCAGCCGTGGCGGCATCTACACCGATTCGCCGGCGGACTTCCAGGAGCCCTTCCTGCGCCAGACGTTCGCCTTCTGGGGCATCAACGACATCGAGTTCGTGCGTGCCGAGGGCATCGCCTATTCGCCGCAGCACCGCGAAGACGCGATTGCCGGTGCGCTGGCAGCGCTGCCGTCGCATGAGACGGCGGAAGTGGCAGCGGCGTAACGCGTTCCAGCGTTCGGCGCCTCTCTCCCTCGTCTGGGCGCTGAACGCGGGCCGGGATTCCCTCCCCCATCCCGGCCCACCCTGGCGGCCCTGCTTTTGTGGGGCCGCTTTTTTTTGCCACCATGGTGCGATGAACTACATCGTGACGGCTGCGCACCGCAGCGAATTCCCGCACCCGATCACCCTGTGCCGTGGCCAGGCACTGGTGGTGGGCGAACGTTATGAGGGGCCCGAGGGTTGGGAAGACTGGTTCCTGTGCGAGGCCAAGGGGCAGCAGCCGGGGTTCGTGCCGGCACCGGTGATCGGTCGCGATGCGCAGGGTGGCGCGTTTGCCACGGAGGACTACTGCGCGCGGGAGCTGGATGTGGACCCGGGGCAGCCGTTGCGCAGCGTGCGCACGCTCAATGGGTGGGCGTGGTGCGTGCCGGAGGCTGGGGAAGCGGGTTGGGTGCCGATGGAGAAGCTGCGCGCAGCGGGTTGATGGATTGCGCTATCCACGCATGGCGTGGATCTACTGCAAAGCCCCCAGGTGCATGGATGCCGCACCGCCTCGGTAGATCCACGCCATGCGTGGATGCGGTGCCATGCAAGCATGGCACCCACCAAAGCCAGAGCAGTGCCATGCAAGCATGGCATCTACCGGGTTCAGCCGATGGTTTCGATACCGCCCATGTACGGGCGCAGGGCTTCAGGCACGGTGATGCTGCCGTCGGCGTTCTGGTAGTTCTCCATCACCGCGATCATCGCGCGACCCACGGCCACACCCGAGCCATTCAGCGTATGCGCCAGCTCCGGCTTGCCGGTGGCCGGATTGCGCCAGCGGGCCTGCATGCGGCGGGCCTGGAAGTCGCCACAGTTCGAGCACGAGGAAATCTCGCGGTAGGTCTCCTGCGACGGCAGCCAGACTTCCAGGTCGTAAGTCTTGATGGCCGAGAAGCCCATGTCGCCGGTGCACAGCAGCACCTTGCGGTACGGCAGGCCGAGCTTTTCCAGCACCACTTCGGCGCAGCGGGTCATGCGCTGGTGCTCGGCGTCGCTGTCTTCCGGGCGGCAGATCGAGACCAGCTCGACCTTCTCGAACTGGTGCTGGCGGATCATGCCGCGCACGTCACGACCACCGCTGCCGGCTTCGGAACGGAAGCACAGCGAGTGGGCGGTCATGCGCAGCGGCAGGCGCTCGGCGTCGAGGATCTCGTCGCGGGCGATGTTGGTCAGCGAGATTTCCGAGGTCGAGATCAGGTAACGCTTCTGCTCACCCAGCTGGGTGATGAACATGTCCTCTTCGAACTTGGGCAGCTGGCCGGTGCCGTACAGGCTGTCGGCGTTGACGATCACCGGCACGTTGGTTTCCTGGTACTCGTGCTCGCCGCTGTGCAGGTCGAGCATGAACTGGGCCAGGGCACGGTGCAGGCGCGCGATAGGGCCGCGCAGCACGGTGAAGCGCGAACCGGACAGCTTGGCGGCGGTCTCGCCGTCCAGCCACTTGTTGCGGGCGCCCAGTTCGACGTGGTCGAGCACCTTGAAATCGAACTGGCGCGGGGTACCCCAGCGCGACTGCTCGACGTTCTCGCTCTCGTCGGCGCCGGCCGGCACGTCATCGGCGGGAATGTTCGGGATGCCCATCGAGATCGTGTCGATCTTCTCGCGCAGCTCGTCCAGGGCCACTTCCGAGGCCTTCAGTTCATCGGCGAAGGCGGCCACCTCGGCCATGATGGCCGAAACGTCCTCGCCCTTGGACTTGGCCTGGCCGATAGCCTTGGAGCGGCTGTTGCGCAGGCTCTGCAGTTCCTGGGTCCGCACCTGGATGCGCTTGCGATCGGCCTCCAGTGACTCCAGGGCAGACACGTCGAGCTCGAAGCCGCGGCTGGTGCGCAGGCGTTCGGCGAGGTCGGCGGGCTGGTGGCGGAGCAGGGCTGGATCAAGCATGGCGGGCGTCGTGGTGGGTAACAGGAACGGGATTATCGCCTGTTATACGGAATTCTGCCGCCCGGTTCATTCCGGCCGTGGCAGAATCAAGGCATTCCGTACTGGTCTGGTCCATGTCTGCTCCCCGTCCGTCGCCTGCCAAGTCGTTCACCGTGCATATCCCGCGCAACGCCCTGAAGATCGCCGGCATCGCCTTCGGCGTGGGCATCCTGCTGTTCGTGCTGGTCTGGCTGACCGGTCGCGACAAGGAATTCTTCCGCGCCGACCCGGCCGCACAGACGCCGCAGGAAACCGCGCAGGTGGAACCGCTGCCCGAGCCACTGGCCGCAGCGGCGGGTTCCAGCGACATGCCCGACGCCAAGCCGGCCCCGGTGCCGGACGAAGACGATGCGCCGAAGCTGGTGGAGACCGCCCCGCCGCCGCAGCCGGCCACGGTTGAACCGACTCCGGCCGCGCCGGGCACTGCGGCACCGGCAACTGCCAATGCGCAGCCGATGCCGATTGCCGGCCAGTCGCCGCCGCCGGCCTACCCGGCCGCCGCCCTGCGACGCGGCGAAGCCGGCAGCGTGGTGGTGCGCGTGGAGGTGGACGCCACCGGATACCCGAACAACGTGACGGTGATCCAGCGCAGCGGTTCGCGGGAACTGGACCGCGCGGCAACGGATGCGGTGCGTCGCTGGCGCTTCAGCCCGGCGGTCAGCAATGGTCAGCCGGTGCCCGGCAGCATTGAAGTGCCGTTCGACTTCAAGCCGCAGTAACTGAACGTTTCCCCGCAGAAAAGCTGAACCTTGCAGGTTGCGTTGACGCAATGCTGACACGCTGCGACGCCGCCTCGGGCAACACTCTGGGCGTCGTTACTGACGTGAGGAGTTTGCGATGACTGCCACCACCCACGAAAACCTTCATTCCCCGCAACTGCAGCAGGACGGCACGCTTGAGCCCCGCTCGGCGTCTCCTTGGCTGTGGCTGGCCCTGATCGTGGCGATGTTCGCAGCGGCGCTGGTCTGGCTACGTTTCGCCAATCATGACGAGGTTGCGCCTGCGCCGGTAAGCGAGCGCATGCTGCCGGCTACTGAGACGCCGGTTGCTGCCACACCCGCCCCCGCGACGCGCCAGGCCGCGCACGCGCAGAGTGAGCGCAAGGCGGCCCCGGCCGTACGCAACCGTGAGGCGCGTCCGCTGGCCAGCAACAGCAAGCCCAGCTATCCGGCCGCTGCCCTGCGTAGTGGCGTGCAGGGCAGCGTGGTTGCGAGCCTGAACGTGGATACCCGCGGCAACGTGACCAATGCGGCGATCGTGTCGCGCAGCGGTGAACGCAGCCGCGACCTGGACCGTGCCGTGTTGAACACCGTGCAGGGCTGGAAGTTCGAGCCGGCCGTGCATCAGGGCCGTGCCGTGGCCAGCGTGGTGCGCGTACCGGTGGATTTCCGTACCGAACGTTGATCGTCGGTAACGCCTGAAATGAAAACGGAGGCCTCGGCCTCCGTTTTTTTATGCGCGAAGCGTGCCAACCAAGGTTGGCACCTACCAGGCCATGTGATCCGCCAAGCCAAGCCACGCCCGGCGGATGCGGTACCGGTCAGGACAGGTTGAAGCCGGCGCTGCGGGCCAGGCCGTCGAAGTCCGGGAAGGACGTGGCGACGTTGGCGATGTCGTTGACGCGTACTTCGCCATGGCTGATCTGGCCGGCAATGGCGAAGGCCATCGCAATCCGATGATCGCCGTGGCTTTCAATGGTGCCACTGCCCAGCGATACGCCGCCGTGCAGGGTGGCGCCATCTTCGGTCTCGTCCACCTGCATGCCCAGCGCGCGCAGGCCGGTCGCCATCGCCGCCAGACGATCGGATTCCTTCACCCGCAGTTCGGCGGCGCCGGTCACCACGGTCTGCCCTTCAGCAGCGGCAGCGGCTACGAACAGTGCCGGGAACTCGTCGATCATGTCCGGCACCAGTTCCTCCGGAATACGCGCGCCCTTCAGCGGCGCGTAACGCACCACCAGATCGGCCACCGGTTCGCCACCCTGCTCTGCCGGGTTCTCTTCGGTGATGTCCGCACCCATCAGGCGCAGCGCGTGCAACAGGCCGGTACGGCGCGGATTGAGGCCGACCTGCTTCAGGCGCAGCTCGGAACCGGGAATGATGCTGGCCGCGACCAGGAAGAACGCGGCCGAGGAGAAGTCGGCCGGCACCACGATGTCGGTCGCGCGCAGGCGCTGGCCGCCACGCAGGCGCGCCTTGCCCGGCGAGAACGCGATGTCCACGCCGAACGCGGACAACATGCGCTCGGTGTAGTCGCGGGTCGGGTGCGGTTCGGTCACGCTGGTCTCGCCATGCGCGTACAGGCCCGCCAGCAGCACGGCGGACTTGATCTGCGCGCTGGCCACCGGCGAGGCAAAGTCGATGCCGTGCAGCGTCTGCCCGCCATGCACATGCAGCGGCGGCGTGCCGTCCGCCTCGGTGTCGATCTTCGCGCCCATCTGCGACAGCGGACCGGTGACGCGGCGCATCGGGCGGCCGGACAGCGATTCGTCGCCGACCAGCGTGCAGTCGAATGCCTGACCGGCCAGCAGGCCGGCGAGCAGACGCATGCCGGTGCCGGCATTGCCGCAGTCCAGCGGCGCGCTGGGTGCCTGCAGGCCATCGATGCCGACGCCGTGCACGATCCGCTGCGACGCACTCGGAGTTTCGATGCGCACGCCCAACTGGCTGAAGATGCGCGCGGTGGCGCGGGTGTCTTCGCCTTCCAGGAAGCCTTCGATATGCGAGGTGCCATCGGCCAGCGCGGCGAACATCACCGAGCGGTGCGAGACCGACTTGTCGCCGGGAATGGTCAGGCTGCCCTGCAGGGGCTGGCCCTTGCGGGCGATCCAGTGCTGCGCGTTGCTCATCGTTAGAATGGTTCCGTAAACGCCGGGTCGCCGGCGGTGCATCAGGGGCGGCGGCCGTAGCCGCCGCAGCAGGGATCAGGGCACGGCCACCGGATAGGAGCCAAGCACCTTGATCTGCGCCGAGTGCGCTTCCAGTTCGGCCAATGCGGCCTGCATCGGCGCGTCGTCGATATGGCCAGCCAGATCGATGAAGAAGCCGTATTCCCACTTGCCGTGGTGCGAGGGACGCGACTCGATGCGGTTCATGCTGATGCCATGGCGCGCGAACGGGCTGAGCACATCGAACAGCGCGCCGGGCTTGTCATGGATGAACACCAGCACCGAAGTACGGTCGTGGCCGGAGGTCGGGAAGATGTTGCGGCCCACCACCAGGAAACGGGTGGTGTTGTCGGCGTCGTTCTGGATCGGCTTGGTGACGACCTTCTTCAGGCCGTACACGTGGCCGGCGCTCTCGCCGCCAATGGCTGCAGCGTCGTCGGCATTGCGCGCACGGCGCGCGCCTTCGGCGTTGCTGGCCACCGGGATCTTCTCGGCCTTGGGCAGGTTGGCGCGCATCCATGCCGAGGTCTGCATGAACGACTGCGGATGGCCGTACACGCGTTCGATGTCTTCGATGCGGCCACTGCGCGACATCAGGTACTGCTGCACGCGCAGTTCCACTTCGCCGCAGATTTTCAGGTTGGAGGTAAGGAACATGTCCAGGGTGATCTGGATGGTGCCCTGCCCCGAGTTTTCCACCGGCACCACGCCGAAATCGGCGTTGCCCGCTTCCACTTCCTGGAACACTTCTTCGATGCTGGCCATCGGCAGGCCCAGCGCCGAGCGGCCGAAGTGCTTGAGCACGGCCTGCTGGCTGAAGGTGCCTTCCGGACCGAGGTAACCGATCTTCAGCGGCTCCTGCTGGGCCAGGCAGGCCGACATGATTTCGCGGTAGACGTGCACCAGCAGCTCATCGCTGAGCGGGCCTTCGTTGCGGTCCACCACCATGCGCAGCACCTGCGCTTCGCGCTCGGGGCGGTAGTAATCAACGGCGGCGGCGAGCTTGCCCTTGGCCTTGCCGACCTGGTGGGCGAACTGTGCGCGCTCGGCGATCAGGCTCTGGATGTCACGGTCGATCTGGTCGATCTTCGAACGCACATCGGCCAGCGCCAGTGGCGCCAGGGTCGGCACCGCGGTTGCCTTCGACTTGCCCTTGGGCTTGGACGTGGCGCTGTCCTTGGCCGGTTCGGCCTTCTTCGACGCCTTCTTGCTGGGTTTGCTTGCCATCGGAATTCCTTGCTGCGGGGCGCGCACCCGACGATGCGCGCCGTTCATTGCTCAGCCGTGACGCTGCTGGAAATCGGCCATGAAGGCGACCAGCGCCTCGGCCCCGGCCAGCGGCATGGCGTTGTAGAGCGACGCACGGATGCCACCGACCACCTTGTGGCCCTTCAGCGCCAGCAGGCCGGCGGCTTTGGCATCGGCGACGAAACGGGCATCGAGATCGGTGTTGGGCAGGAAGAACGGGATGTTCATCCGCGAGCGCGCCGAATGGGCGACCTCGTTGCGATAGAAGCCGCCGGAGGCATCGATCGCGCCGTACACCAGCGCGGCCTTGGCGGCGTTGCGCTTGGCGAACTCGACCACGCCTCCTTCGGCGAGCATCCACTTGAACACCAGGCCAGCCAGATACCAGTTCCAGGTGGGCGGCGTGTTGAGCATGGAATCGCGGGCGACGTGCGAGCGGTAATCGAAGATGTCCGCGCGCGGCTGGCCACTGCGCTCCAGCAGGTCGCGACGGATGATCATCACCGCGATACCGACCGGACCTAGGTTCTTCTGCGCACCGGCATAGATAACGCCGTAGCGGCGTACATCCAGCGGCTCGCTGGCGATGGACGAGCTGAAATCGGCCACCAGCGGCACGTTGCCGGTCTCGGGCACATCACGGAACTCGACGCCGTGGATGGTCTCGTTGGCGGTGATGTGCACGTAGGCAGCATCGGGCGAAAGCTGCCAGCCGGCGCGCTCGGGCAGCTGGCGATAGCCTTCGGCCTCGCTGCTGGCGGCGACGTTGACGTCCACGTACGGGCTGGCCTGCTTGACTGCGGTCTTGCCCCAGTGGCCGGTGACCACGTAGTCGGCACGCTGGCCGGGGCTGGCGAAGTTGAGCGGAATCAAGGCCTGCTGGGTGGTGGCGCCACCGGGCAGGAACAGCACCGCATAGTCTTCGGGGATATCGAGCAGGCGACGCAGGTCGGCCTCGGCCTCGGCGGCCACGGACATGAATTCCGGTCCGCGATGGCTCATTTCCACGATGGAGGCACCGCTACCGTGCCAGTCCAGCATTTCCGCCTGCGCCTGGCGCAGGACCGATTCCGGCAACGTTGCAGGGCCGGCACTGAAGTTGAACGCGCGCGTCATGGCACACCTGTGGGGCAAGACCCCTAGTATGCCGCACTGCACCAGCCTTGCGGCCTAGTGGCGCAAGGGAAATTTGGTTGCATCCGTATCCATTGCCGCGCGCGGTGCGGGGCCGTGCATGGTCTTGGTAGCCGCCAACCTTGGTTGGCGTACGCCGGCAGGCGTCATGGGTGCGGAGGGAACGTGCCAACCAAGGTTGGCATCTACCAGAGCGAAGGCCGGTAGGGCCGGGCCATGCCCGGCGGATGCAGCTCAGCGCGCGCCGAACCAGAGCAGCAGGCTGAGCACGGCTGCCAGCAGCAACGCACTACCCAGCAGCCACGGCCAGCGGCGTACCCGACGCGGAGCGACCGGCACCACGGGCGCCTGTTCGGCTTCGTCGCTGCCTTCGTCATCGGCCAGCGGCGGGCGTCGGCGCGGGTCATGCGGCACTTCCAGCACGAACCGGTGCTGGCCATCGAACACGACCTGGTCGCCAGCCTGCAGCCAGCAGTGGCGGACGGCAACGCCGTTGACCCGGGTGCCATCGGCACTGCCCAGGTCACGCAGCAATACCCGCTCGCCGTGTACTTCCACCCGCGCGTGCTGTTCGGCGAAGGCAGGCTCATCGATCTCGATGTCGACATCGCTGCCACGACCGATCACCCGCGTGCGCGACAGGGGGTAGCTGCGGCCGTGATGCAGGCCACCGACACCGCGCAGCAGGCGCTGCTCGTCACCGCTGCCTTCAATGCTGGCGGCCGGCGCCGGTGCCTGCAGCAGGGTGTCGACCTCGCCCTGCAGGACCATCTCCACGCCGTCCACGTATACCGCGTCACCCGCCCGCAGCAGGGCCATGCGCCGTACCGGGCGGCCATTCACGTGGATGCCGCGGATACCGTTGCCGACCTGCAGCCAGAGGCCGCGGTCGTCCATGCAGAACTGCGCGAGCAGCAGCGCGCCGTTGCCGGCATCGCCCAGACGCACACTGCCGTTTGCCTGGCGCACGATGCGCTGCACCCCGGGCCGCAGCGGCTGGTCGGGCTGTTGTTGTTGACTGAAGTGAACTAGCAGGTTCTGCACGCGGCGCAGACTAGCAGGTTGGCCGCCCACGAAGAAGAACCTGCGATGAGCGCTTGGCGTGGGCGCTGTCGATGCGCACAATGCTCGCCCTCTCATTGATCCCCGCCCTGCGCCAGGAGCCTGCATGTCCACCATCGATGTCCGCCACGCCCACAGCCTGCCCGACACCCAGGCACGCGAAGCGATCGAACAGGTTGCCGCCAAGCTGAGTGAACGCTTCGGCCTGAAATCCTCGTGGGCCGCCGATGTGTTGAACTTCTCCGGCAGCGGCGTGGACGGAGCGATCGAACTGCAGCCGGGCGCGGTGCGGGTAACGGCCAAGCTGGGCTTCCTGCTGTCGGCGATGAAGGGCATGGTCGAAAGCGAGATCCAACGCGTGTTGAAGGAAAAGCTGGGCTGAACCTGCGCTGCGGCCATCACGGCCCAGCAACGTCGGCGCGCGCTACTCTCGGGGGTAGGCCCAACTCCCCCGGGAAGTGCGATGAACCGTTACGAGAATGACGACCGCCGCGACGACGATGCCGGCTTCGGCGACCAGGCAGAACGCTTTTCGCGCAAGCTGAGCGATTCGGCACAGCAGGTCTGGCTGGCCGGACTGGGCGCCCTGGGACGCGCGCAGGCAGAAGGAGGCCGGTTCTTCGATGGCCTGGTGAAGGAAGGCGAAGCCTGGGAAGCCCGCCGCCGCGAGCGTAGCGGCGAGCAGGAACCGGGCTGGCGTGACAACGTCGAGCACTCGCTGGACGAAGCCCGGGAAAAGGCCTCCGGAACGTGGGGCAAGGTCAACAAGGCGTTCGATGACCAGGTACAGGCTGTGCTCAAGCGTCTGCACGTGCCGACCGCCGATGAAGTGACCGCGCTGGAAGCACGTATCGACGCGCTGACCGCGCGCCTGGCCAAGCTGGAACACCGCGCCTCCACCGACGTCGATGCCCCCTCGCCGGGCAGCCACCAATCGCCAGGCAGCACGCCCTGAACCGCCTTTGTTGCAACGCAATAAATTTTCGTTGACAATCGCGTAGAACCCGCCAATCGCTTCGGCTGCCGTTTGTTCCCTCCCCTCACGGCTTCAGGATTGGCGGGTTTTTCGTGTCTGGCGCGTGCAGATCTGCGGGCTGCATCACGCTTGCTGTCGGGGACACCCTGACGCAATCGCCCGGTCGGCCCTTTACACTGTGGGCTTCCGTTTTCGCCCCTTCCGTCGTCGCCCTGCATGCTTCCCTGGATTCTGGCCCTGCTGTCGGCCCTGCTTACCTGCACCCTGGCCACCGTCTACCTCTGGTGGTTCAAGCGCCGACGTACCGAAATGCAACTGGGCCTGCAGGCCTTGGCTGGCATGCACTGGCGCGAGTTCTCCACCCTGATCAAGCGCATGCTGCGCGAGCAGCGCGGCCTGCGTGAACTGCAGGACCCGAGCGAGGAAAGCCGTGAGCCGAGCAGCGATTTCCTGCTCAGCGACGGCCCGAACACCTGGCGGGTGTCGTGCAAGCACGGCCTGGCCTATCGCATCGGCACCGCTGCGGTGAACGAACTGGGCGCTGCCGCGCGACTGGCGGGCGCCAAGGGCGGCATGCTGATCACCGAAGGCCGGGTTGAGCGCGATGGTCTGACCGCCGCAGAGAAGCAGGCGGTGGAAGTGATCGATGGTCCGCGTCTGTGGCCGCTGCTGCAGCCCTACCTGCCGACCGATGTTGACACCCGCGTGCGCGCGATCGCCCGCCATGAAGCGCTGCGCCGCATCGCCATCGCTGCGCTGGCTTCAGTGACGCTGGGCCTGCTGGTCGGGCTTGGCCTGCAGGGCCTGCGTAGCGAACAAGCGGATCCGACTCCGGCACCCGCCGTCGCGCCTGTCGCGCCCCCGGCCGCACAGCCGTTGCCGACGCCCACCGCGCCGGACAAGGTTGCGGATGCACCTGCTCCCATGGCCGCCGCGCCGGCGCCGCAGAGCACCGACGACGCGCGCAGCAATCCCAACCCCGACGCTGCCACGCTGGACCGCTACCAGGCCGAACTGGCCCACGCGCTGGCGGGGCAATCCGGCATCGCCAGCGGCGTCTGGCTGACCCGGCAGACACTGGCGATCAACCGCACCGGCGAACTGGAAACCGTGTGGCCTCGCGTGTGCCAGGAAGTGCTGCGCTACCCTGCCCTGCGCAATGTGCGCGTGCAGCTCAACGCCCGCCCCGGCGTGGATGAGCCGGTGCGCTGGCGGCAGTGCGCGACGTATTGATGGGCTGAGGGGTATGGGGCCGGGCCCAAGCTCGGCCACCGCGTCGTCAGCCCTGTGCCGCCAGGTGCGCGATGTAACTTGAGCGCGACTCGCCGGCCGCCTTGGCCTGCGCATCCAGGCGCGCAAGGATGCGGCGCGGCAGGCTGATATTGACCCGCTCGATGGTGTCATCCAGCAAGGAAGGATCGATGCAGATGTAAGCAAGGATCCACGCGGTTGCTTCATCGGCCTCGGCAACCACCTTCTGCGCCGACGAAGGGCGCGGAATCGGGCGGCCTGCATCCAGCGCGGCATCGATC
The DNA here is from genome assembly GCF_021605635.1 of Stenotrophomonas sp. PA-6-5C. Classification (NCBI taxonomy): domain Bacteria; kingdom Pseudomonadati; phylum Pseudomonadota; class Gammaproteobacteria; order Lysobacterales; family Lysobacteraceae; genus Stenotrophomonas; species Stenotrophomonas sp. PA-6-5C. The sequence continues at coordinate 53,624 of NZ_WKEE01000018.1, read as the reverse complement.
CATCCCAGTGCCGCCTCCTCAGCAGACGTCAACGCAGCGTCGAGCGTGTCGGCAGCCGAGAAGCAGCCGGGCAGATCCGGAACGATCACGCTCCACGCGGTACGTTCATCGCCGGCCTCGATCAAGACTGGATATCGCATGAGGGCTTCCTACGTCAGTCCCGCAAGCTTCCGCAATGCCTGTACCAACCCTTTTCCCAGATCCTTTTTGGGATGCGGAACGGTGATGATGTGAGGCCGGTGCGGATGCACGAACACATGATGGGATCCGCGGATCCGGCGACAGGACCAGCCCGCCGCTTCCAGCTCCCGGATAAGGTCCCCGCTCTTCATGCAGGAACCATACACATCGTACACACGCAACGACAGAGCGCAAGACGACAGCGCCTGCACCACCGCGGAGAACGGTGAGTCTGCCCCTATCGCGCTCCGGGCGCGAAGCGGGCAACCAGATCCCACGCATCCCCCAGGAACATCTGACGCACGCGGGTGATCGGCTGTTCGCCGCGCCAGGTCAGGCGCTCGATCACCAGGCAGGCGGTACCGGGCTTCACGTCCAGCAGCTTGGCGGTGGGGGCGTCGGCGCCCCAGGCGCTGATACGGTGCTGGGCGCGCGTCCACGACACGTTCTGCAGCAGCCAGCTGCCCGGCGCAGTGGTACTGAAGTCCACGTCCAGCACCTCGGGCACGCCGACCGGGCTGATCAGGCGATGCTCCAGCGCCAGCGGCCGGCCATCGGCCAGGTGCAGGCAGCGCATCGCCAGCAACTGCTCACTGCCGGCCAGTTCCACCTCACCAGCATTGGCTGCCTCGGCCAGGCGCAGTTCGCGCTGCAGCAGGCGGTAGCCGTACTGATGCCCGCGCGAGCCGACCTCCATCGCGATGTCCGGGATCTCCAGCGCCACCTGCTCCAGGTGCGGTGGCTGCCGGGCCACGAACGAGCCCGCCCGGCGGCGGCGCTCGATCATGCCGCTCTCGGCCAGCGCGGTCAGCACCTTGTTCACCGTCATCCGCGAGCAGCCGTACTGCTCCATCAGCTCGTGCTCGTACGGAATACGGAAGCCCGGCGCCCACTCCCCGCTGAGGATGCGGCTTTCCAGGTCGCTGCGGATGCGCTGGTTGAGCGTGGCGGACTTGCTGGCCTTCACGTAGTGGGGTCTCGATGGTGGGAGGCGATCAGCCCAGCACGCCACGCAGGGCAGCGGCGAAGGCGGTGGTGATGGCCTCGCGCTGCAGGTGGCGGCCCTCGGCCACGCACTGGCGGCCATGGCGCCAGACCGATCGCAGCGCGCCATTACGTGCGGCGAACACCCAGCTGTCAAGCCATGCGTCACCGTGTCGCGCCTGCAGCGCGGGATGCGCGGCATCCAGTTCAATCATGTCTGCGCTGGCACCCACCTGCAGGCCGGCAGCCACGCCCAGCGCCTGTGCACCGCCCTGCAGTGCCCCTTCAAACAGGAAGCGCCCGGTGCTGCGGCCAGCATCCGGGGCCAACACGTTGCGACCCCGCAGGGTCAGGCGCTGGCCGTATTCCAGCAGGCGCAGCTCTTCTGCGGCATCGATCAGCACGTTGGAATCGGAGCCGACGCCGAAGCGCCCGCCCTCGCGCGCGAAGGCCTGCATCGGGAACAGGCCGTCACCCAGGTTGGCTTCGGTAATCGGACACAGGCCGGCCACGGCCTTGCTGGCGACCATCTGCGCACGCTCATCGTCGGTGATGTGGGTGGCGTGCACCAGGCACCAACGCGCGTCGACCGGGGCATGTTCGTACAGCCACTGCACCGGGCGCATGCCGCTCCATGCCAGGCAGGCTTCGACCTCGCGCACCTGCTCGGCGATATGGATATGAACCGGGCCGTTGGTCAGCGGCAGCAGCGCGCTCAGCTCGTCGCCGGTCACTGCGCGCAGGCTGTGCGGTGCGATGCCGAGCACCGCATCGGGCAGCGTGGCCAGCGCGGTACGGGCATCATCGAGCAGCTGTGCGAACCCGTCTACGTCATGGATGAGGCGGCGCTGTGCCGGGTTCGGCGGCGCGCCACCGAAATCGGCGTGGGCATAGAACACCGGCAGCAGGGTCAGGCCGATGCCGGTCTGCCCGGCCGCAGCGGCAATCTGCACGCTCATCTCGGCGCGGTTGGCGTAGGGGCGACCATCGGCATCGTGGTGCAGGTAGTGGAATTCGCCGACGCGGGTGAAGCCGCTTTCCAGCATCTCCATGTAGGCCTGGGCGGCGATGGCCTGCACTGCGTCCGGGCGCAGATGGGCGAGGAAGCGGTACATCAGTTCGCGCCAGCTCCAGAAGCTGTCGCCGTCGCCGCCGCCGATCTCGGTCAGCCCCGCCATGCCGCGCTGGAAGGCGTGGCTGTGCAGGTTCGGCAGGCCCGGCACCAGGATGTCCACGCGGGTGTCGCCCTGCTGCGCAGCCTGCCCACGCGTGACCGCGGCGATGCGCCCTTCCTGCACCTGCAGGCGGACATCGGCGGCCCAGCCGTCGGCCAACAGGGCATGGGCGGCATGGAAGGAGTGCGGGGAACGCGAATCGGACATGGCTGGACAACCCGAATTGGACGCCTATATTGTATAGACATATAAGCACAGCCGCGTTGTGGATGCCATGCACGTCGATACCCTCTGGTCCAACGTCCACCTGATGACCCTCGATGGCGAGGGGCTGGGTGTCCTGCGCGATGCAGTACTGGCCGCCACCGATGGCCGCATCGTGCATGTCGGCCCCGCCGGCAGCGATGCCCACCTGCAGCCGACCACCCGCATCGACGGCGAAGGCCGCTGGATGTCACCGGGTCTGATCGACTGCCACACCCACCTGGTCTACGCCGGCAACCGCGCCAACGAATTCGAGCAGCGCCTGCAGGGCGTGAGCTATGCCGAGATCGCCCGTGCCGGTGGCGGTATCGTGTCCACCGTGCGCGCCACCCGCGCCGCCTCGCCAGAGCAGCTGGCACACGAGAGTCGCCCTCGCCTGCTGGCGATGCGTGCCGAAGGCGTGACCACCATCGAAATCAAATCCGGCTACGGCCTGACCCTGCAGGACGAGCGCAAGCAGCTGCAGGTGGCCCGCGCGCTGGGCGAAGAATGCCGGGTGAACGTGGTGCCGACCTTCCTCGGTGCGCACGCGGTGCCGCCGGGCCGCGAGGCGCAGGAATACACCGACGAGGTGTGCGAGGTGATGATCCCCGCCATCGCTGCCGAGGGCCTGGCCGAAGCCGTGGACATCTTCTGCGAGAACATCGCGTTCTCGCCGGCACAGGCACGCCAGGTCTTCGAAGCCGCGCGCGCGCACGGGCTGGCGATCAAGATCCACGCCGAACAGCTGAGCAACCAGCATGGCGCCGAACTGGCGGCCGGTTTTGGTGCGCTGTCGGCCGACCATATCGAACACCTGGACGACGCCGGCATTGCCGCGATGGCCGCCGCCGGCACCGTCGCCGTGCTGCTGCCTGGCGCGTTCTATTTCACCCGCGACACCACCCTGCCGCCGATCGCTGCGCTGCGCGCGGCCGGCGTACCGCTGGCGCTGGCCACCGACAGCAACCCGGGCACCTCGCCGCTGACCAGCCCGCTGCTGGCGATGAACATGGGCGCCACCCTGTTCCGCCTGACCGTGGACGAATGCATCGCCGGCTTCACCCGTGAAGCGGCGCGCGCGCTGGGCCATGGCGAGCGCATCGGCCGCCTGGCCGTCGGCATGGACTGCGACCTGGCGATCTGGGACATCGACGCGCCCGCCGACCTGGTCTATCGCATTGGATTCAACCCGCTGCACGCGCGCGTGATGCGCGGACAGCCCGACCTGCCTGCCTCCTGGAGCAACACATGAGCAACACCCTGGTTCTTCGCCCCGGCCATGTCACCCTTGCCCAGTGGCGGCAGGCGTATCGCGGTGCGCCGCTGTCGCTCGACCCGGCCGCGTTGCCGGCGGTACGCGCCAGCGCTGCGACGGTGGCTGCCATCGTTGCCAAGGGCGCACCGGTGTATGGCATCAACACCGGTTTCGGCAAGCTGGCCAGCGTGCGCATCGAACGCGAGGACCTGGCCACCCTGCAGCGGAACATCGTGCTTTCGCATGCCGCGGGCGTGGGCGAGCCGATGCCGGCGAATGTGGTGCGACTGATGATGGCGTTGAAGCTGGTCAGCCTGGCCCAAGGTGCTTCCGGCGTGCGCGAGGAAACGCTGCTGCTGCTGGAAGCCATGCTGGTGAAGGGCGTGCTGCCGGTGGTGCCGGCGCAGGGCTCGGTCGGTGCTTCGGGCGACCTGGCGCCGCTCTCGCACCTGGCCAGCGTGATGATCGGCGTCGGCGAGGCCTTCGTTGGCAATGAGCGCCTGCCTGCCGTGGACGCACTGGCACGCGCCGGCCTGCAGCCGGTGGAACTGGGCGCGAAGGAAGGCCTGGCCCTGCTCAACGGCACCCAGTTCTCCACCGCGTACGCACTGGCCGGCTTGTTTGAAATCGAAACCGTGTTCCAGGCCGCGCTGGTCACCGGCGCGCTGTCGGTGGAAGCGGCCAAGGGCTCGGACACGCCGTTCGATCCGCGCATCCATGCCCTTCGCGGGCAACGCGGGCAGATCGCCACCGCCGCCACGCTGCGCACGTTGATGCAGGATTCGGGCATCCGCGAGTCACACCGCGACAACGACGTACGCGTGCAGGACCCGTACTGCCTACGCTGCCAGCCGCAGGTGATGGGTGCGGCACTGGACATCCTGCGCCAGGCCGCGACCACGCTGGAAATCGAAGCCAACGGCGTGTCCGACAATCCGCTGGTGTTCACCGAAACCGGTGAGGCGCTGTCCGGCGGCAACTTCCACGCCGAGCCGGTGGCCTTTGCCGCCGACATGCTGGCGATGGCGGTGTGCGAGATCGGCTCGATCAGCGAACGTCGCCTGGCGATGCTGGTCGACCCGGCGCTGTCCGGTCTGCCGGCGTTCCTGACGCCGCGCCCGGGGTTGAATTCCGGCTTCATGATTCCGCAGGTGACCGCTGCTGCGCTGGTGTCGGAGAACAAGCAGCGCGCCTACCCGGCCAGTGTCGATTCGATCCCGACGTCGGCCAACCAGGAAGACCATGTGTCGATGGCAGCGCACGGCGCACGCCGCCTGATGCAGATGGCAGAGAACGCGGCCAACGTGATCGGCATCGAGCTGCTGGCCGCCGCGCAGGGCTGTGACTTCCATGCGCCGCTGCGCTCCAGCGCCGCGCTGGAATCCGTGCGCGCCACCCTGCGTGCACAGGTGCCGACGCTGGAAGAAGATCGCTACTTCCACCCGGACATGGTGATCGCGACCGATCTGGTTCGCAGCGGTGCACTGGCCAATGGTCTGGGCGAGCTGCTGCCGACCGTGGAACCGCAGGCATGAATGCCCACCCCGATTGGCTGACCGTGCACGAGGGCGATGCCCCGCTGATCGTCAGCTTTCCGCACACCGGCAGCGAGCTGCCGCATGACCTGATCGGCGATTACCACTCGCCGTGGCTGGCGCGTCGCGATGCCGACTGGTGGGTGCACGAGCTGTATGACTTCGCGCGCGGCATGGGCGCGACCACGGTGCGTTCGGCGATCTCGCGTTCAGTGATCGATCTCAACCGCGATCCCAGTGGCGTGTCGCTGTACCCGGGCCAGAACACCACCGGCCTGTGCCCGCTGACCACCTTCGACAACCAGCCGCTGTACCACGCGGGTCGCGAACCGGATGAAGCGGAAATCGCCCGACGTCGCGATACGTATTTCGCGCCCTACCACGACGCACTGGCCAAGCAGATCGCACGCCTGCGGGCACGCCACGGCACCATAGTGGTGTATGACGCACATTCGATCCGTTCGCATATCCCGCACCTGTTCGATGGCGAGCTGCCGCAGTTCAACCTCGGCACTGCCGGGCCGTCCGGTGCGCCGGACACTTCGTGCGACAACGCGCTGAGCGACGTTGTCGAAAATCTGCTGAAGATCAGCGGCATGAGCCAGGTGCGCAACGGCCGCTTCAAGGGCGGCTGGATCACCCGCCACTACAGCAGCATTGCCGGTGGCGTGCACAGCCTGCAGATGGAGCTGGCCTGCCGCGGCTACATGCACGAGCCTCTGCCCGACCAGGTGGACGAGCACAGCTGGCCCACCCCGCTCGACCCCGACCACGCCGCACCGTTGCGCCACACCTTGGCGCAGGTGCTCAACGCCTGCCTTGAATTCGCTACGAACCGGAGCGCCGCATGACCCGCAACGACCCGTCCCGCACCATCGCCGCGCCGACCGGCACCATGCTGAACGCAAAGAGCTGGCTGACCGAAGCGCCCCTGCGCATGCTGATGAACAACCTGCACCCGGACGTGGCCGAGCGGCCGCAGGAACTGGTGGTATACGGCGGCATCGGCCGCGCGGCGCGCGACTGGGAGAGCTTCGACGCCATCGTCGAAACGCTCAAGCGCCTGGACGATGACCAGACCCTGCTGGTGCAGTCTGGCAAGCCGGTGGGCGTGTTCCGCACCCATGCCGATGCACCGCGCGTGCTGATCGCCAATTCCAACCTGGTACCACGCTGGGCCAACTGGGACCACTTCAACGAGCTGGATAAGAAAGGCCTGGCGATGTATGGCCAGATGACCGCCGGCAGCTGGATCTACATCGGCGCGCAGGGCATCGTGCAGGGCACCTACGAAACCTTCGTGGAAATGGGCCGCCAGCACTACAACGGCAGCCTGGCAGGCAAGTGGCTGTTCACCGGCGGGCTGGGTGGCATGGGCGGCGCGCAGCCGCTGGCCGCCGTGATGGCCGGCGCCTCGTGCCTGGCGGTGGAATGCCGCAAGAGCAGCATCGAAATGCGCCTGCGTACCGGCTACCTGGATACCTGGACCGACGATCTGGATGAGGCGCTGCGCCTGATCGAAGAATCGTGCACCGCCAAGAAGCCGCTGTCGGTCGGCCTGCTCGGCAATGTCGCCGACGTGCTGGACGAACTGCTGATCCGCGGCGTGAAGCCGGACCTGCTGACCGACCAGACCTCCGCGCACGACCCGGTCAACGGTTACCTGCCGCAGGACTGGACGGTGGAAGAATGGGATGCCAAGCGCGTAACCGCACCGAAGGAAGTGGAGAAGGCCGCGCGTGCGTCGATGGCCAACCACATCCGCGCCATGCTCGGCTTCCACTCACTGGGCGTGCCGACCGTGGACTACGGCAACAACCTGCGGCAGATGGCGCTGGAAGAAGGTGTCGAGGACGCGTTCGATTTCCCGGGTTTCGTGCCGGCCTACATCCGCCCGCTGTTCTGCCGTGGCATCGGCCCGTTCCGTTGGGCGGCGCTGAGCGGCGACCCGGAAGACATCGCCAAGACCGACGCCAAGGTGAAGGAGCTGATTCCGGACAACCCGCACCTGCACCGCTGGCTGGACATGGCCGCCGAGAAGATCAAGTTCCAGGGGCTGCCGGCGCGCATCTGCTGGGTCGGGCTGGGGGATCGCGATCGCCTGGGCCTGGCCTTCAACGAGATGGTTGCCAATGGTGAGCTGAAGGCGCCGGTGGTGATCGGCCGCGACCATCTGGACAGCGGCAGCGTGGCCTCGCCGAACCGCGAAACCGAAGCGATGGCCGACGGCTCGGATGCAGTGTCCGACTGGCCGCTGCTGAACGCCCTGCTCAACACCGCCAGCGGCGCGACCTGGGTGTCGCTGCACCATGGCGGCGGCGTGGGCATGGGTTTCTCGCAGCACGCCGGCATGGTGATCGTCTGCGATGGCACTGAAGCGGCAGCCAAGCGGATTGCACGCGTGCTGTGGAACGACCCGGCGACCGGCGTGATGCGCCATGCCGATGCGGGGTATGAGATCGCGATTGAATGTGCGAAGGAGAAGGGATTGGATCTGCCGGGAATCCTCGGCTGATTCGACTTGGGGTAGTGCCGGCCGCTGGCCGGCACCGCCTGATGGGAATCGCTCTGGTAGATGCCGACCTTGGTCGGCACAGCCCTCCTCGCTTGACCCTATCCCCCACCGTGACCAAGATGCGCCATCGCCGCTGACGGAACATCGCGATGTACCGCACGCTTGCTGCCGTATTGCTCTGTGCCCTGGCCATCGCACTGCCCGCTTCGGCGCGTGACGTTCCAGGCGACCTCACCGCGCAGCTGGACGCACAACTCCAGGCCAACCGCGAGCACTACGGCATCGCCGGGCAGGCAGTGCTGGTCGCGCACAACGGCACGGTGTTCTACCAGGGCGCCAGCGGCGAACGCGATCCGGCTACCCACGCGCCCGCCACCGTCGATTCCATATTCGCCGCGCAGTCGCTAGCGAAACTGCTCACCAGCACCCTGGTGATGCAGCTGGTGGACCAGGAAAAGGTGGATCTGGATGCACCGGCCAGCCACTATGTTCCAGGCCTGCCCATCGCGTGGCAGGAGATACGCCTGCGCGATTTCCTCAATCACAGTTCCGGCATCTCCGAGTACTACGAGCGAAAGGGCGAACACTGGGTGAGCAAGGGCTACAACGGCCTCGCACCCGATCTCGCCGCCGCACTGAAGGTCGCCGGTTCGGCGCCGATGCAGTTCGTCCCGGGCAGCCGTGTGCAGTACACCCAGGCCAACTACCTGGTACTGACCGCGTTGCTGGAAACCCATTACGGCAAGCCCTATCCGGCCATCGCGCGCGAACGCATCCTGCAACCGCTGAAGATGCGCAGCACCTCGTGGGGCACGGCCAGCGTGCCGGCGCAGCGCGCGGCCGTGCCTTACATCGGCAAGGACGGCCAACTGCAGCTGGCCAACGAAGATCCGTGGCCGAACTACGGCTGGGGCCATGCCGACCTGCAGACCACCGTCGGCGACATGAACCGCTTCCTGCAGGCGCTGGCGACCGGCAAGCTGGTGCGCACGGCCACGCTGGAAACACTGTGGGAGCCACAGGAACTGACCGGTGGAGGCAGCAACTTCTTCTCCACCGGCTGGGATACCACCCGCAGCGACGGCTACACGCAGGTCGGCCACGATGGCGGCATCCGCGTGCGGGCACGGCTGGCCTACAAGGGCACGCTGGCCGGCGGCTACTGGGTGTTCGTGTACCTGACCAATGGCAGTGCCCGCAATGTCTGGTCGAGCACGCTGGTGGAAAGCACGATGGCGGTGGCTGCGCCGGGCGAGTTTCCGCATGCGGCACTGGCCGAACGCTTGATCGGCTACGCCTTGGGCGGCGACAGCGGCAGTGAAGTCACCCTGCGTGCATGGCTGCGCGAGAGCAGTGGCATTCCTTCCAATGAGCTGGAGCGAGGCATCAACGCGACCGGCTACGCGATCCGCAACAATCTGGGTGATCGACCCGCACTGAAGGTCTTCACCCTCAACACCGCGCTGTATCCCACCTCGGCCAATGCCTGGGACAGCCTGGCCGAATGCCACGCAGCGCTGGGCGAAAAAGAAACCGCTGATCGGCTGTATGCGAAGTCGAAGGCGCTGGCGAAGCCTTCGCCGTAAACCCTGTAGAGCCGAGCCCATGCTCGGCTGCTTTTCGTTGCGATTGGAGAAAACCCGCGCTGCGCGCGATAGCCGAGCGTGGGCTCGGCTCTACAGGGACACTGCGGGCGGCCATACGCAGGTGGAGGGTGACGCGGCGCCGCCGACCTGTTAACTTGCGCGCCAATTTCGTGGTTTACAGCATTCCCGCATGCCGCTCTCGCCGTACCGCCCCACCCCGTCGCTGTTGTTCCTGGCCGTAACCCTCGGCCTCGCCACTACCGCCCAGGCCGCGCCACAGGCCACCACCCTCGATGCGGTGCAGGTCACTGCCGCCGATGCCAGCGCCCAGGCGCGCGAAGCGCTGAAGCGCGTGCCGGGCGCCAGCAACGTCATCGACGTGGCCAAGGCGAACAGCCGCCTGTCCAGCAGTGCCGATGTGCTGGCCTACCAGCCGGGCATCAGTGCGCAGTCACCGGGCAACGAAGGCGCCAAGGTGTCGATCCGCGGCTCGGGCATCAACCGTGGCCCGGGCGCACATGCCTCCGGCATCGCGGTATCGATCGACGGCCTGCCGCTGACCGGCCCGGGCGGCACGCCCTACGAACTGCTGGAACCGTTGTGGCTGTCGCGTGTGGAAGTACTGCGCGGGGCGAACGGCTTCGAACGCGGCGCGCTGGCGCTGGGCGGTGCCATCGACTACATCAGCCGCAGTGGCCGCGATTCGGCCGGCGTGCAGCTGCACTACGAAGCCGGCAGCCGTGGCTACCAGAAGCGCGGCCTCAGCTGGGGCGGCGTCAGCGGTGACGTCGACTACTTCCTGGCTTATACCGATACCGAATTCGACGGCTACCAACGGCATGCGTCCGGCGATGGCAAGGGCGCGATGGCCAACATCGGCTGGCAGATCACACCCGACCTGCAGACCCGCTTCTTCGTGCGCTACCGCGAAACCAACCACGAAACACCTGGGCGCCTGACCCGCGAACAGATCCGCAACGATCCGCGCGCGGCGAACCCGGCCAACCTGGCCATCGATGCGCGCCGTCCGCAGCCGGGCAGCACCTGGGTGGGCAATGTCACCACGCTGCAGATCGATGAGGATTCCTCGCTGCAGGCCGGGCTGGTCTATCACAAGTATCCGATGGACTTGAACGAAAGCCTGTACCGCCAGCAGCTGGACTACGCCAACCTCAATGCCACGCTGGACTACCGCCGCCGGCACACGCTGCTCGGTCTGGACAGCGAGACCACCATCGGCCTGCGCGTTACCCATGACCTGGATGCCGATGTGCGCGAGTCGTTGCGCTATGCCAACAACGGTTATGCCGCCGGCACCCGCACGCGCGATTTCCGCCACCACGGCACCGACGGCACGCTGCATATCGGCAACAACCTGGCCGTGAATGAGCGCCTGCGCGTGCAGACCGGTTTTGCGCTTATCAACACCCGCCGCGATGTGCAGGTCACCTGGCCGAGCAGTGGTGGCCGCCTGCGCGACCACGACTGGGATTACGCGCCGCGGCTGGGCTTCACCTGGCAACAGACGCCGCAGACGCAGTGGTTCGGCAACCTCAGCCGTTCGGTGGAAGCGCCACATCCATGGTCGATGATCTGGGGTTCGAACCAGTACTTCGGGCCCGGCAATGGCCCGTCCAGCGGCCGCCAGCGCGCGCCGGTGCCGATGCAGAACCAGACCGCCACCACGCTGGAACTGGGGGCACGCGGCGACGCCGCGGTGGGCCGCTGGGAACTGACCGGTTACTACGCGCACGTGAACCACGAACTGCTGAGTGTGGAACTGCAACCGGTGCCGAACCTGTTCATCGCCGAGAACAACGCCAGCCCCACCGTGCACCGTGGCATCGAGGCCGGACTGGACAGCACCGTGTGGCAGGCCGCACCGGGCCGTTTGTCGCTGCGCCAGGCGTACACCTTCAGCGATTTCCGCTATCGCCATGACACTCGCTTCGGCAGCAACCGCCTGCCGGGTCTGCCGCGCCATGCCTACCAGGCCGAACTGCGCTTCGACCACGCCTCGGGTCTGTATGCCGCACTGAACACCGAATACGCCTCGCGCATCGCGGTGGACTACGCCAACAGCTACTGGGCCGACAGCCACGTCATCTTCGGCAGCCGCATCGGTTACGACGCACCGGGCGGCCACTGGCAGCTGTGGGCGGAGATGCGCAACATCGGTGACCGCCATTACGCCGCCACCGTCACCCCCGGTTACAACGATGCCGGCAAGGACGTGGCGCGCTCCACGCCCGGCGAAGGCCGCGGCGTGTATGCGGGCGTGCGCTGGCGCTTCGACTGATTGCTGCAGGCGGCGCCGGACGTGAGCCGGCGCCGCGATTCCAGGTCAGCCGATGCGCCACGCAGGCAGGCGCTCACTGCGCTTCCAGATGGATGGCGCAAAGCCCATCATCAGCAACCCCGCCAGCCACTTCGGCGATGTGCTGAGCAGTGTGGAGGTCAATGCAGCTTCCAGCCGAGCGGCCTCCTCCTGCCAAGGGTTGTAACCGAGGTAGATGATGCTGCCTGCCCACCACAGCAGGGCCAGTCCCATTCCCACCAGCAGCACGGCCATGGTGCGGCAGGTCCAGCGCTGCGAAGTCGTGCCCCACTCGCGGGAAATGGCGACCAGCAGGGCAACCACCATCAACGACACCAGCGACACCAGGCCGATGTCCACCTTGTACCCGATGCGTGCATAGGTGCAGGCGCGGCATTGGGCTTCTTCTGCGGCCGCCTCCGCTGCGGGCGGGGCCGCTGTGGGCCCCGACTGGGCCGTCACCGCGAAGGGCATCAACAGCGCGAGCATCGCCACCATCAACCAACCAACGAACTTCCTGTTACTGCGTGCAGCGACATCCATGCGCTTCTCCTTGCGTTTGATTGAAATTCAACGTCGTGGCAGATCCTGCTACAACGCCTTGAACACCTGCATCAGGCTGACCGCACCGGGCGCCAGCTCCTGCGCAAGCCAGCCCAGACCGGCGAAGAACACCAGCAGGCCCAGCAGCGGCCAGATCGTATGGGACAGGCACAGTCGCCACCAGCCCTGCGCCTGCATGCCCTGCATACGCTTGTACAGACCACCGGCGATGGCCGCATCCACCAGCAGTTCGGCCATCAGCACCGGCGCCGACCACACCACCCAGACACTGGCCAGGAGCACCGTAGCCACCAGCGCGATGATGCCGAGAACGGCCAGCAGCGGCAGGCCTGCCTCGCCGTCGGCTACGTCCAGCAACGACGCGCTGTCGGCGCTCGTGCTGGAAGACGCTGCGGCTTCGCCCCAGGAAGCGGACGCGCCACCACCGCCGGAATGCCCGCCGCTGCCGGTCCACGGCGATCCCGGGCTGCCACCGCCGCCGGGCCCGGAACCCAATCCGTCGGCCACCGCATCCCAGCGCCAACGGATCCAGATCCACATCAGCAGCAGAAACACGCCATAGGCCATCAGCACGGCCAGTGGATAGCGCAGCAGCATCGCGTCCATGCCCGCCAGGCGCAGCACGTGCGAGGCGAGGAACCCCGCAGCACCGGTCAGCACGACGATCAGGGCCATCTGCAACCGTGGCCAGCCACGATGCTGCAGCTGCCGGCGTGCGTGCATCGCTTCAGTGCTGCGGCTGCTCGGCATGGAAACGGGCGGGCGTCGGTTGCTCATATCGCCGCCTTGGTCACCGCCTCGATGCGATGGCCGTCAGGATCGATCACGAACGCGGCGTAGTAACGGTCGTCGTAATCCGGGCGCAGGCCCGCAGGTCCGTTGTCCTGGCCTCCGGTTGCCAACGCAGCACGATGGAAGGCATCAACAGCCGCGCGCGTGGTTGCCGCAAACGCCAGATGGAAGCCGGGCCCCGGCGCAGCCGCATCGTCGCGCAGCTTCAGGCAGAGCAGGTCTTCATCGTCGACCAGGCCATAGCCGATCGCGGTGTCGTCTTCGAAGACGCGGCGATAGCCAAGCGCTGCGAGCACTGCATCATAGAAGCGGCCTGCAGCGTGCAGATCGCGAACCCCGAAAGAAAGATGGTGCAGCATGCGGACATCCTTGCCTGGCACGCGGGTGATGGTTGGCGGATTGTAACCACGAATCGCGGCCGCTGCCTGCCAACCCACCTGCCCACCGGATGCTGCAATGCAGGGCGACGATGCAGGCGGCGACACTGCAACCGATCCATCGTGGCAACCAGCCAGGACTCGCGATGCGTCTCCCGGCGAGGGTGATTCAAGCGGGTGGTGCAGCTGCCTTCAACAACTGCGCAGCCACCTGGTCGAACGGGGCGATGTCCTGCACTGCGCGGCTCATCGCCACCGCCCCTTCCACGCTGGCGATCACCAGGCTGGCCAACCCGTTCGCTGCAGCAGGTTCGTGGCCATCGGCAATGAAGGCAGCAGCCAAGTGCCCCTGCCAGCGCACGAACACTTCGGCGGCCGCCGCACGCGGCTGGCTCGGCGTAGCCTCCACCGGCTCCTCGACAGCCGCCGCCAGCACAGGGCAGCCGGCACGAAAACCGGTGCGCAGCAGGCGCTCGCGCCACAGTGCCAGGAACTGCTGCAACCCCTGCACTGCACCGCCCTTCAACAGCTCGATCAGCAGCGCCTCCACCTTGTCGCCGGCCATGGTGGTGGCCCGCGCCAGCAGCTCCTGCTTGCCGCCCGGGAAGTGGTGATACGTGGACCCCAGCGGCGCTTCGGCCAGCTTGGTCACTTCGCGGATGCTGGTGGCATTGAGGCCCACCCGTGCGAGCATCTGCGCTGCAGCATCGATCACGCGCTGGGGGGCATCGGACGATCGCGGGCTCACGGCAGGCTCCTTGCTAAGACAGTCGTCATAGACTAGCGTATCGACCGTTCTATAACAGTCGTAATAACCATGAATCTCTGGTTCCGCCTGCTCCACCTGCTGCTGTGCAGCCTGTTCCGGCCCAAGCTGGACGCGCCATTCGGGGTCTCGCGCCTTTCGTTCCGGGTGCTGCCCAACGACCTGGACAGCAACCTGCACATGACCAACGGCCGCTACTGGAACATCTTCGACTTGGGCCGGCTGGACCTGATCCTGCGCATGGGGCTGGGCAAAGTGGCGCTGCGTGAGAAGTGGGCGCCGATCGTCGGCGCCGGCACCATCCAGTTCCGACGTGAGCTGAAGCCGTTCCAGCGCTTCACCCTGGAAACGCGGCTGGTCGGCTGGGTCGGCACACGCGGCATCATGGAGCAACGCGTGCTGATCGGCGCGGAGCAGAAAACCGCCACGCGTGCGCTGCTGATCACCGGCATCTATGACCGCCGCGCGCGGCAGTTCGTCGGCATGCCGCAGATGATGGAATCGATCGGCGTGGTTGCTCCGCCCTCGCCGGCCCTGAGTGCGGCAGCCGAGGCACTGCTGGCTGCCGATGCCGCGTTGAAGCTGGACGATGCCTGAGCCGCGTCATCCGACCCGCGGCATGTTCTTGGTCACGCAGTGGATGCCGCCACCGCCGCCGGCAATCGCATCGATATCCACCTGCTCGATGGTGCGACCGGGATACAGGTCTTCCAGCAGTTCACGGCAGTAGCCATCCGCCTTCGCGTCACCAAACTGCGGTGCGATCACCGCGCCGTTGATCGGCAGGTAATTGATGTAGCCGCGGGCAAGATCATCATTGTCACGGGTATGCACATTGTCGCGCCCGCCCAGCGGCGGCGGCAGCGTGTGCACCTGCAGCCTGCGACCGTCGGCATCGGTAGCCTCGCGCAGGATCTGCAGATGCTCGCGGGTCAGATCGTAATCGTAGGACTCCGGATCGTTGTCCAGGTTGGCGATCACCACGCCCGGGCGCACGAAGCGTGCGTAGAAATCCACGTGCGCATCGGTGATGTCTTCGCCAGCGATGCCAGGCAACCAGATCACCTTGCGCAGGCCCAAGTGGTGCTTCAATTCCGCTTCGATATCCGCGCGTGACCAGCCCGGATTGCGGTTGCGGTTCACCCAGCAGCTTTCGGTGAGGATCGCGGTGCCGTGGCCATCGACTTCGATGCCACCGCCCTCGCCCACCAGATCGCTTTCCAGCAGCGTCGCGCCGCTCATCTGTGCCAGCCACGGCGCTACTGCGCCATCGTTGCGTGCACTCTGCTTGCCGCCCCAGCCATTGAAGTTGAAATCGACCAGGCCAAGCCCGCCGTTGCCATCGGTAACGAAACAGCCGCCGTAGTCGCGCACCCAGATATCGTCCAGCGGCACGTCGAGGAATTCGATGTTGTCACTGCCGCAGCGCTCCTGCGCCTGCCTGCGCTGTGCGGGGCGGCACAACACGCTGACCGGCTGATGGCGGGCGATGGTGCGCGCCAGCCGGGCAACAGCATCGTTCACCGCATCGGCCTGCGCGCCCCATACCCGCGGCTGTGCGGCGAAGGCCAGGAACACGCGCTCCTGCGGACCATGCTCATCGGGCATCTGCCACCCGGCCGGTGCAGCGGCACGGGCGCGGGCGGGCAGTCCGGTCAGACCCAGCGCGGCCAGGCCGCCCAGGCCGGCGGTTGCGGCGAGTTGGGTGATGAAATGGCGTCGGGTAGACATGACAGGCTCCAGAGACGGACCGTGAAGTCCAGCTGATCGATTCAGGCGCACCGGCTGATGCGCGATAGATCCATGTTGCCCTTGCGAATTGACGATCACAAACGATAGATTCAGCGGAAATACGATCAGCCCGGCTTATCAATCATGCTCAAGCATTGGCCCCCGTTGAACGCCCTGCGCGGCTTCGAGGCTGCCGCCCGGCTCGGCAGCTTCCATCGTGCGGCCGAGGAACTGCACGTGAGCCAGTCTGCCATCAGCCAGCAGATCCGCGGGCTGGAGGACTCTCTGGAACAGCCGTTGTTCTTCCGCCAGGGCCGCAGCGTCACCCTCACCGATGCGGGCATCGACCTGCTGGAAACCACGCAGTCGCTGCTACGGCAGCTGGCCAGTGGCATCCGTCGGCTCGATCAGTACCGCAAGCCGAATCAACTGATCGTCAACACCAGTCCCGCCTTCGCGCGCCACTGGCTGGTACCGCGGCTGGGCGACTTCCGCCGCCAGCATCCACAGGCCGACCTGTGGTTGCTGACCAGCGAAGAGGCGCCGGACATGACCGCGCAGACGCTGGACATCAGCGTTCGCGATGATCTGCAGGCACAGGCGCATTGCGAGCATCGCGTACTGCTGCAGGACCGGCTGTATCCGGCCTGCCACCCCAGCGTACTGGCGCTACCCGTTGCCGAGCGCAGCACCCTGCACGGCGAGCGCGAAATGGACTGGAGCCAGTGGCAGGTGCAGGGCGGCGTGGATGTCGGCCAGCAACGCGAAGGCCTGAATTTCTCCGAGCCAGGACAACTGTTGGATGCCGCGTGCCAAGGCCTGGGCATTGCACTGGTCAGCGAACTGTTGGCCGCACCGGCGCGCGCGCAGGGCCTGCTGCAGCCGCTGGATGAGGCCTATGTGCGCGGACCGCGCTGGAGCTGGTTGCTGCACGAGGACAGCGCCCGCGATCCGCTGGTGATGCGGTTCTGTGAGTGGCTGCTGGCGGAACTGGCGATAGGGTAGTGCCGGCCGCTGGCCGGCAATCCGTTCGCCATGCAGATTGAGGTTGCCGGCCAGCGGCCGGCACTACCCATCTCAGCGCTTGGGCGCGTTCGCCTGCGCGCGCTTGATCGCCGCTTCGGCCAGCGGTGCCATCAGCGCATAGCCCTTCGCCGTCGGGTGCACGCCATCGGTTGCCAACTGCGCATCCAGTCCACCGGCACGATTGGCCATCGCTGCGTAGTAATCCAGATAGACCAGGCCGCGTGCATCGGCATGACGCTTCAGCGCAGCATTCAACGCACGCACCTTGGGCGCAGGCGTGATGCCCGGCATCCACGGGTACTCGCTGACCGGCAGCACCGACGCCAGCACCACCGCGATGCCATGCGCCTTCGCCAGGTCCAGCATGGCCTGCAGGTTGTCCTCGATCATCGCCTGCGTGGCCGGACCGGTGTTGCCGGCGATGTCATTGGTGCCGGCCAGAATCACCACCACGCTCGGGCGCAGCGCCAGCACATCCTGCGAAAAGCGCACCAGCATCTGCGCGGTGGTCTGCCCGCTGATGCCGCGATTGATATAGCCCTTGCCGGGAAAGAAAGTGCTGCTGCCGTCCGCGCCCCAGCCTTCGGTGATCGAATCGCCGAAAAACAACACGCGTGGCTGGCCGGCCCGAGGCGCTGGCAACGCGGCATTGGCCGCGCGGTACTTCTGCAGCTGCGGCCAATCGGACAGACGCTGCTGCATGAATCGCACTTCGTCTGGCTGCACCTGCTCCACTGGCTTGGTCAGCAGCGGATTGCTGGCCGCCTGCACCATCGCTGGCGTGGCCAGCGCTGCCATGAGCAGACCGGCCGGTAGCCAGACCATCGAAACCATCCTGCGCATGAGCATCCTCCGCTGTCGACCTGGGCAGTCTAGCGCGGCCTGCGAATGGTCATTTTGCCGATGCAGCCGCCCTTGCCGCCACACCCGTGACCTTGGCCGGCATCCACATCCCCGGCGTCCAGCCACTGGCCTCCAGGATCGCCTTCGGGTTGTCCTGCTGGATCAGCGCACGCACAGCATCGCGCTTGCTGTCGGCCTGCAGGTAATACGCCTTGGCGATGCGATAGCCCACCCAGTAACCCAGGTCATACGGCTCCTGCGAACCCAGCGTGTGGTTGTACAACCAGGGCTTCAGATCGGTGCTGTCCATATCCAGCGCGAACGCGCTTTCGATATGCACCTCCTTGCCCCGCGTCCACCCGGCATGCCCACCATTGCCGACGTTGCCGGAGATCAGTTCGGCGATGAACTCGGCAACACCCTCGCCCAACGACTCGCGCAGCACTGTCGCCCGCGGGTCGCCTGCTTCGTACTCGCTCACGCCGGTCTGCTGGATATGCACGTACTCATGCGCGATCACGTGCACGAAGCGGTCCTGCGCGTTGGCGTTCATGAAATCTGCCGCGCACAGCGCTTCCAGGCCGATTACCACCCCGTTCGGATGCGTCATGCCCACCGGCTTGCCGCGCCCCACCACGATCGCCACCGGCGGGAACTTCGCCTGCGGGTAGATCGCCTGCAGGTTGGCGAACACCTGCACCAGTCGCTGCCGCACCGCCGGCAACTCCGCAAGGCAGGCCCGTCCATTGGCATACACCGCAGGGTCGCGCGCCATCGCGTCGGCCATGCGCTCGGCGGTCACCCGGCGCAGCTTCGCGAACTGGGCCAGGCTCGGCGTGCCCTGTGCCAGATACTGCTCCAGCTGGGCCGCGCTGGGCTTGCCGCCGGCCGCCTCGTACAACGCGTAGAAACGGGTGGCATCGGTGGTCAGGATTTCAGGCCCCGGCGCAGCCGCCCGGGCAGTGCCGACCACCCCGCCAAGGGCCAGGGCAAGCAGGCAACGCAACAACACGAACATGGCTCCGTCCTTGGTGGAGTGCACGCGAAGCGCGCAATCTATCACCGTGCCAGCGCATGCGCTGCCGTATCGTGCAACGCCCTACCCTGCTGTGCCAGACTCGCGGCGAGCGGCTGCCATGGAAGCAAGGGGAAGACAGGATGATGATCGTTCCAGCGTACTGGGCCGAAGCCCGTCTGCAGGACAGGTACAGGGGCCGACCAGTGGTGGTTCGCCGGTTTGGCTGGTCCGACGACGACCAGGATGCCGCGCAGGTCCATGCCGATGCGCGTGCGCGCGAAGCGCTTGATGACATCCTCAGCGGCCAGGCCGTGCCGCGTCGCGAGCGGCGAACCAACTACGGTGTCGAGGGCATCCCGATCCGCGAGCAGATCGTGCAGCGCAGGGATGATGTCATTGTCACCCGCAACAGCTACGGCGCATTGTGCCTGAACACCCCCGACGTGCTGTTTGCCGACATCGACCACGTGCCCACTCCGTCGGGCTGCGCTTTGCCGCTGCTCGGTGCACTCGGGCTGCTGGCAGCCGGTGCGCTGATCGGCGGGGCCCTGGGCAACTTCAATATCGGCCTGGGGGCCGGTGGCATCGCGATGGTGGTGGTCAACCAGATCATGTCACAGCGGCGCAAGCGCCGGCTGGCCCGGTCCGGTGGCGCCGAAGGCATCGCGCTGCAGCGCGTGCAGGCGTTCGTCGAACATCATCCGGGCTGGCACCTGCGCGCGTACCGCACCCCGGCCGGGCTGCGCGTGCTGGCGATGCATGCCACGTTCGAACCACAGGATGCGCAGGTGCATGCCTTCTTCAAGGCATTGGGCACCGACACGTTGTATGCACGCATGTGCACGCTGCAGCATTGCTTCCGTGCGCGGCTGACACCGAAGCCGTGGCGGCTTGGCATCATCGCCCGCATCCGTCCGCCAGTGGCGGCCTGGTCAGCCGAGCAGGCCAGCAACCCCGACCGTCTGGCGTGGATCGCCGAATACGAAAGGAAAAGTGCCGGCTTCGCTGCATGCGCCTATGTGCGCAGCTTCGGTGACGAGCGACGCGTTGACGCCAAGGCCGAACGCGTGCGCGACCTGCACGATCGGATGTCACGTGCACTGGATAACCTGCCGCTGGGATGAGCGCGGATCGCGCTCAGTGGCCACCCTGCACGAAGGGCTGACCCGCTAAAGTGGTTCCCACCTGCAGAGCGACCTGCTGCCCGTCCTTGGCGAAAGTACTGCTGCAGTTGCTGCCGCCCTTCTGGCAACCCACTTCCGGGAAACCCTCCAGTGCTTCGGGCGCATCGCGTGGCGGGCTCGCCTGCCACCCTGCGGCATCAAGCAGTCGCTTGGCCTTGGTATAGGGCATGCCGGCAGTAATGCCCAACGCTGCCAGCTCAGCCGGCAGCGGCTGGGCGAGTGCAGCGACCGGAACAACGGACATCGACAGCGATACGGCAAGGATGAAGGCCTTCATGGAGTGAACCCGTAGCGGACATCAGATGCGCAGCGTACCGCAGCTTTGTGGCCGGTCCATGCCTGCATCACAGATGGTTACGCAACACCCACAGGGGGATACCTGGCGCCGGCTGTGCCATCGCAGTTCAAGGCTCTTGTTCATGGCCCGGTCGTGCACTTCAATGCCTCCAGCGCAAGCTCCTGCTTCAAGCGATGCTGCAGCCAGTTGCTTCTGAAGCGGGCACGCGTTGCCTCCCCTTCTGGCAGCAATCGGGTCAACGCGTCACTCAGCGCGGGGCGCCACTGATCCGGTGCGAGCGCCAGGGCCTGCTGATTCACCTGCCCAATTGGCACGTGCTTCCATGGCAGCATCAGCGCCTTCTGCGATCTCGACAGGAACACCACATCAGGCCTGCCTTGGCGGCGCACTGTCACCGACATCACCGGATAATCGTCAGTCCACGCCACGCCTTCCCCCTTGAAGTGCTGCCGCACCCGCTGGTGCAGCCCTTGGACAGTCAACGTCCGACGGGCCCACGCCTGCTGATCGGCGAATGTGCACGATGCCGGAGGCACTGACCTCAGTTTCGGATCCAACTCCAGCATCGCGGCGCGATCAAGGCGGGCGGCAATCAGACTGATCGCGGCCTCCTTGGACAGCGGGGCAGCACCAATAGCCGCCTCGAACGCTTCGACGGCAGCGGCCGGCAATACCTGCTTGGGCAATTCCTGGTTTCCCGCCGAATCTGTGACACGAACACGCGTGGTGATTCCACGTACATCGCGCTCGATGCGCCAGTGCTCCGAAACACCTCCCCAGCCGGACCATTCGTAGGCCACATCGATGCGCATGGGCCCATCGGCTGCAGCAGCCATGGCGGCGGGACAGAGGGCTACGACAACGAGAAACCACGCCTTCATGAGACTCCTTGGAAAGCAGGTTCTGTGGAGCATTCGGCCATCCTGTAGAGGCAACCGGGCATGGCTGGGTGCTACACGACGCCGGAAACAGAAAGGCCGCCCCGGAGGGCGGCCTTGCCGGACTACTTTGCGTTCTTCACGTAAGTGTCGAACCAGTTGAGCATTTCATGGACCAGCTGCTCGTTCGACTCCAGCGCGGTGTACCAGTGCGGCTCGTTCGGCAGCATCACCAGGCGGGTGGTGCCACCATTGCCACGGATCGCCTGGTACAGCTTGCGCGACTGGAACGGCTCGGTGCCCGGGTTGGCATCGTCCTCGCCGTGGACCAGCAGCAGCGGCAGCTTGATCTTGTCGGCGTAGAAGAACGGCGAGGCCTTCAGGTACACGTCCTGCGCCTGCCACACCGAACGGCGTTCGTTCTGGAAGCCGAACGGGGTGAAGGTCTTGTTGTACGAGCCACTGGTCGCCACGCCGGCCTTGAACAGGTTGGTGTGGGCGATCAGGTTGGCGGTCATCAGGCCACCATGGCTGTGGCCGGTCACGCCGATGCGGTTGCGGTCGACCACGCCCAGTTCCACGGCCTTGTCCACCGCTGCCTTGGCGTCGGCTTCCAGCTGTTCGAGATAGGTGTCGTAGGCGTTCTTCGGGTCACCCACGATCGGGAACGAGGCGTTGTCGATGATCGCGTAGCCGGCCAGCAGCATCAGGCGGTATGGCTGCAGACGGGTGAAGGTCTGCTGCGAACCGGATACCTGCCCGGCCTGTGCGGCGTTGGCGAAGTCGGCCGGGTATGCGTACAGGATCGCCGGCACGCGCTGGCCTTCCTTGTAGCCCGGCGGCGTGTACAGGGTGAACGACAGGTCCACGCCATCGGCGCGCTTGTAGGTCACCAGGCGTTTCTGGATCTTCCGCACTTCCGGGGTCGGGTCGACCAGCGTGGTCAGCGCGGTCGCGGTGGACGCGAACTGTGCCTCACCGGTCTTCGCACCGGCCACTGCCTCACCCTGCTGGCGGATGAAGGCATTCGGCGGATCGATCACCGACTGGTGCCACGTCAGGTAGCGACCCGGCGCGCTGCTGAAGCCGAGGAACTGCTCGTAGGCGTCGGCACTGCTGCGGAACAGGCGCTCGCTCTTCAGCGAACCAAGGTCCAGGCGGTCCAGGAACGGACGGTCGCCCTGTGGCGATGCGCCACGGCCGCTGAGGAACACGAAGCTGCCTTCCTGGCGCACGACCTGTGCACCATTGGGAAGACGCCTGTAAACCAGGTTGCCGGGGTTGCCGTACAGCTCATCGCTGGACATGTCCCACAGCAGGCGACCTTCCTTCTTCGGCTGGTCCACATCGACGATGCGGGCCTGCATCCAGTGGCGGTTCTCGTCGTTCTCGAACTGGAACGACACGGCCGGGTCGGCCGACCACGCGAAGCCCTCGAAGCGCTGCGCAGTGCGGGCGATTTCCACCGGCTTGCCGGTGAACGGGGCCTTCAGCATCAGCACGCGATCGCGATGCGGCACGCTCACCTTCCAGTCGCCCTTGTCCAGCGCTTCGGCATAGACCAGGGTGGCCGGGTCGGTGGAGCGCCAGTCATAACTCCGCGGGCCTTCCGGCACACCGTGCACCGGCACCCGATCAGCCAACGGCAGGCTGGCCAGCACCGTGTTGCGGCCGTTGGCCAGGTCCAGCACCGCCACATCGTTGGCGAAGCGCTGGTAGGTCACGGCATGCGAGAACGGCGCCTTCAGGGTTTCGGTCAGCACATGCACGCCATCGGGTGCGGCGTTGACGTCGTTGTACAGCGCCGGCTGGCCAACTGGGCGCACGCTGCCGGCAGCGGCATCGACCACCGCCAGCTGCGAGGCACCGTAATAGGCGAACAGCTTTTCATCGTGCACGCTGGTCAGCGTGTCGCGCGCTTCATAGGTGCTGCTCTCGCCACTGCTGCCCAGCGATTCCTGCGCGTCCGGGCCTGTGGGCGTGCCGCCGTTGGACGGCGCCGCACCCTGGTTGGCCGGCACCAGCTTCACCAGCAGGCTCTGGCTGCCACCCAGCCACTGCACGGTGTACCCGAAGATCGGGTTCAGCTGCACATTCGGCACCTGCTTCACCTGGCCGGTAGCGGCGTCGCCCACCCACAGCTGCACGCTGGTATCAACCGCGTTCTGGAAGGCGAAATGGCTGCCGTCGGCCGACCACAGCGCGCCGGTGGCGCACCCCTGCGGCAGGTTGACCTTGGTGCTCTTGCCGCTGGCGATCTCGACCAGGGTGAAGTCGGCCACGCAGGCCGGAATGCCATAGCCGCCGGGGGTGTCGTGGCGGCTGCGGTTCTTCGGCTCCAGGCGCACGCCGGCCAGCTTCAGGTACGGCTGGGCCACGCGGGTGATGGACGGATAGGTCTGCGCGGTGGTCAGCAGCAGGCGCTGGCCGCTGGGATCGACGTTCGGTGCTGGCGGCGGCGGGGCCTTGAGCACCTTGAGCAGGTGTTCCGGCGGCTTGGCGTAGTCGGCGCAGGCCGGGCCGGCGGCCAGCAGGCCGAGCGTGGCAACGGCAACGGCCGCCGCCAGAGAGGTACGACGGATGAGCATCCTTTTCCCCTGGGGTGTGAGTTCGGTACCCGCACGGCGGGCATGGGCCGAATCTAGCACCCCCTGCGCACCGGGAAATGGGCCGGAAGGGCTAGTCGCCCCATCCTGCAAAGCGCGGACCCGCATGGCCCGGCCACCTCCCTGGATACCCCTCGCCTACTGCCGCGCGTGCAACTCCCACGTGGACAGATAATCGGGATCGATCACCGTCACGCCACTGGACCGCAACTGGTACTCACCCGGCGCGGCCGGCAGGTACTGGTCCAGCATCGGTGGCAGGTAGCGCTCATGTCCGTCATCGCCATCGGCCAGCACCAGCCCCTCTTCGGCACTGACCCTCAGCACGGTGCCTGCAAACTGCTCCAGCCCCTGTACCTGGCCATCGCCACCAAAACGGGTAACGCCCACCAGCACCAGCTTGCCAATCATCTGCTCGGCCTTGGCATCATCCAGATCCAGGGGCGGCAGGGCTCCTCTCGATTCGTTGCTCATCGTGCACCTCGGAAGCCTGCGTGGACATCGTGGACGAGATGCGCGCCCAGTGCTGCAAACGAAGCAGCGTCATGGGGCGTCTCGCATGCATGTAGTGGCTCTGCGTACTGCGGAATGCAGAACCAACCATCGGTGCTCAACTCACGGAAGAATTCTGTCTGACGCTGCATGAACCGCAGCAGCGGTTTCAGCAGTTTCGTCAACATCAGCGCACGCTACCTGGGCGACAGGCCGGTAGCTGATGCGGTAGATGTACGCGTGAACAGGACTGTGCATCGCGGGCCTCCTTGCCGGGGGAGTGGCCTCGCAGGGCCACGTTCAACGCTGCGCAATGTGCCGGAAACGAGTTGCGGAGTGCCGGTCGCGGGAAAGCGGCAGGCACACGCGCTACGTAAGGCCACGCCCGCGCTTGATCGTCTACACGATTGGATGCTGCCACCGCTCACGGAATGGCGAAGTGAAGAAGTTTCCCCGACATGCGGGGCATCCCATCGCCGCAACAGAAGGTGCTGGCGGTGAAGGACGCACTGGACGATCCTCCACCGCTACGCACCCATCGAAGCCGCACAACGGCCGCTGCGGGCGTGCCTGGGAGCCGTGCCATCAGCAACCGGCGCAGGGGCCACGCTAGAATGCACCCATGCGTACCGTCCATGCCCTTCGCTACATCACCCCCTTGCGGGAAGGTGGCTCACTGCCTGCCGTGGTCGAGACCGACGACGACGGCATGGCCGTACTCAAGTTCCGTGGTGCCGGCCAAGGGCCAAAGGCGCTGATCGCCGAACTGATCGCGGGCGAGATGGCGCGCGCGGTGGGCCTGCCGATTCCGGAGATCCTGTTCGTGGAGCTGGACAGCGAGTTCGCCCGCACCGAGCCCGACCCGGAGATCCAGGACCTGATCCGCGCCAGCGAGGGCCTGAACCTGGGTCTGGATTACCTGCCCGGCGCGATCAACTACGACCCGGCGGCAATGCCGGTGGACGCTGACCTGGCCTCGCGCATCGTCTGGTTCGATGCGTTCACCAGCAACGTCGACCGCACCACGCGCAATCCGAACCTGATGGTGTGGCACCGCAAGCTGTATCTGATCGACCACGGCGCGGCGATGTACTTCCATCACGACTGGGCCAACGCCGGCGATGCCTGCGAGAAGCCCTTCGTGCTGATCCGCGACCACGTGCTGCTGTCGTTCGCCAGCCGCATCGCCGAGGTGGATGCCGAACTGGCTGCGCGCCTGCCGGATGCGGAAATCGAGCGCATCGTCGGCCTGGTGCCGGACAGCTGGCTGGTCGATGAGCCGGCCTTCGACAGCCCCCAGGCCTACCGGCAGGGCTACATCAACTACCTGAAGCATCGCCTGAAGGTGCGTGCGGTGTTCGTGCAGGAGGCCATCCGTGCCCACGCTGCACACGTATGACTATGCCGTCATCCGCGTGGTACCGCGGGTGGAACGCGAGGAGTTCATCAACGTCGGGGTGATCGTGTCCTGCCCCGGCGCACGTCACCTGGAAGCGGCGATCGAGCTCGACGCCGCACGCCTGCAGGCCTTCGCGCCGGCGCTGGATATTGAAGCGCTGCAGCCGTGGCTGGATGCCATCGTGGCGATCTGCCGGGGCGATGCCAACGCCGGCCCGATCGCGCGGCTGCCGGCGCGCGCCCGCTTCCATTTCCTGACTGCCAAGCGCAGCTCGGTGGTGCAGATGTCCAGCACGCATGTGGGCCGCACGGCGGACCCGGCCGGCGTGGTCGAACACCTGATGGCAAAGATGGTGCGGGTGCCGACCTAGCGCGCTACTTGCCGTTGCCCCAGCGTGCGGTCATTTCGCTGCGGATCGGCGTGCGCTCGGTGTTGCTGTCCGTTGCGGTGAAGCGCATCGCCTTGACCGCGTTCAACGCCCAGCCGCTGAAGGCCGTCGACGGCTTGGCATCCACCACCTTTACGTCATACGTGCGGCCGCGCTTGTTGACCGAATAGGCCACTGTCACCTCGTCAGCGAACTGCACACGCCCGGGATCGGCATTCAGTTGTGGGCGGAACGTGCCCTCCACCGGCTTCCAGTACGTCAACGCTTCGGCCTGCTGCAGCAGCAGCGGTTCAACGGTGGCGGCGATGGCCATCGGACTCATCGCCAGGGCGAGCGCGATTGCAGCAGCGCGGAGCAGCATCGGAGGCATGGTTGTCATTCCTTGTACGCCAGTGGTCGGTACCCAAGCGTACGCCATCACGGACTTTTCCGGTTCACCGCTACGGTCACCGCGAAGTAGGGAATCGCGCTCCACTGCCCGCGCGGATGATGCAGCGACTCCACGCCCATGCCGATCTGGTAGTTCACGCTGCCGGGCTGCTGGCGCCAGAAATAAGGCGCGCCGTTGCTCCAGCCGCAGCAGACATAGGTCAATGACGGCATACCGAAGGTCTGCTGCAGGTAGGCTTCAATCCTCGCCGCCGAAGCGCCGCTGACGCGATACCGCGCTTCCATCGGCTGGAGGTAGGAAGCATCGTCCTGCGTGCAGCCGACGTATTCCAGCTCGGCGGGCTTTCTCCCCATCGCCTGCAGGAAATCCTGACAGACGGTGTCGGGCCGGGCCAGGCCTTCGGCGCGGCCGTGCAACTCCCACTCGGCGATCGCAGCGGCGGGCGTCTGTGCGCTGGCGGTGACGACGCTGCCGATCAGCAAAAGATGCAACACGGTGATGGCAGCTCCTCTGCAAGCGTGGCAAGACGTCATCGTAAACGACCGGCGCCTCCACCCGCTGCGCAGGCTTCCGTCAACGCTCACGCGCCATGCTCTGTTCGGTGAAGCGCGCCACGCAGAAATCCAGGAAGCTACGCAGCTTCGGCGTCACCTGGCGATGGCGGGGATACAGCAGGTTGATCGAGGTGGACACGGGCACGAATCGAGGCAGCACCTCCACCAGTCCGCCGCTGGCCAGAACGGCAGACATCATCTCAAACGGCTGCAGGATCAGTCCCAGCCCACCGACCGCAGCGGTCAGCAGCGGCTCGGCCTGGTTGACCATGAAGCGACTGGAAACCGGCACGGTCAACACGCCGCCCTGTGGGTCATGGAAGCTCCACCGCGTGCGGATCACCGAGTGGGCGAAGCCCAGGCATTCGTGCCGGCTCAGGTCCTGCGGGTGGACGATAGGTGGTCGTGCAGCCAGATAGCCGGGTGCAGCGCACAGCGCCAGCGGGTACGGGCCCAGCCGCCGCGCGACCAGGCCACTGTCGGCGAGATCACCCGTGCGGAACACCAGGTCGTAGCCGTCTTCAACCACGTTGACCAGGCTGTTGGACAGGTTCAGATCCACCTGCACATCGGGATACTGCTGCATGTAGGCCACCACCGCCGGCCCCAGCGCGTGCACGCCGAAGGTGACCGGCGCACTGATCCGCAGCCGGCCCATCGGTCGCCCGCGCGCGATCTCGGCCAGCTGCTCGGCACTCTCCACTTCTTCCAGGATGACCCGGGCACGAGCCAGGTACGCCTGCCCGAAGTCGGTCAGGCTCTGCTTGCGCGTGGTGCGGTTGAGCAGGCGCACGCCCAGATGCTGCTCCAGCGTCTGCACATGCTTGCCGACCAGTTGCGGCGACAGATCCAATGCGTCGGCAGCGGCCGCGAACGAGCCAACCTCGGCCACCTTGGCGAAGCTGCGCAGGGGTACGATCAGGTCCATTGCAAACTATTGTTTTTCAATGAAACGCCAGATTACCCCTTCTTTCGCTCGCCGACCACGCGCACAGTAGCGCTCTGTTCCCCCTGCCCGGCCACCGGCCGGCGTTCCCTTTGGAGACCCCCATGACCCAGGTTGTCCGCATCCACGCCTATGGCGACGCCGATGTGCTGCGCGTTGACGATATCGACGTACCCGCTCCTGCCGCCGATGAGATCCAGATCCGGGTCAAGGCCATCGGCCTGAACCGCGCCGAGGTGATGTTCCGCAACGGCGCCTATCTGCAGCAGGCAGAGTTCCCGAGCCGCCTGGGCTATGAAGCGGCGGGCCTGGTTGAAGCCGCAGGCAGCGCGGTGACCGGTTTCGCTGTAGGCGATGCTGTCAGCGTCGTGCCGCCGTTGGATATCGCCCGCTGGGGCACCTACGGCGAGCTGGCCAACGTGCCGGCGCGGCTGGTGGTGAAGCATCCGTCGTCGCTGGGCTTCGAGCAGGCCGCTGCGGTGTGGATGCAGTACGTCACCGCCTGGGGCGCGCTGCTGGAGCAGGCCAAGCTGGCTGCCGGCGATTTCGTCATCATCACTGCAGCGTCAAGCAGCGTTGGCCTGGCCGCCATCCAGATCGCCAATGCGGTAGGCGCGACGCCGATCGCGGTAACCCGTGGCCCGGGCAAGCGTCAGGCGCTGCTCGATGCCGGTGCCGCTCATGTCATCGCCACCCAGGAGCAGGACCTGGTGGCGGAAGTTGCCCGCGTCACCGCAGGTGCTGGCGCACGCGTGGTATTCGACCCCATCGGCGGCCCGCAGTTCGTGCCGCTCACCGAGGCGATGGCACGCGGTGGCATCCTGCTGGAGTATGGCGCGCTGAGCAGCGAGCCGACGCCGTTCCCGCTGTTCAACGTACTGGGCAAGTCGCTGACGCTGAAGGGCTACCTGTACTCGGAAATCGTGTCCGATGACGCGGCGCTGGCGCGTGCGAAGGCGTTCATCGTCGATGGCCTGGACAAGGGCGTGCTGGCACCGCTGATCGCCAAGGTGTTTACGTTCGCGCAGATCCAGGACGCACACCGCTACCTGGAATCGAACGAGCAGATCGGCAAGGTGGTGGTGACGGTTTAACCGGTTGCGCGATACCCCTGTGGCGTTGGGAATGTACCCGCCCACCGGGGCGTCAATGCCGCTCGTGGTGTTGCCCGCACTGGCGGCTCATCGCGGCAACGCATACGCCATCACGTAATCCCCGGCGGGCGTCTCCATGAAATGGTGCCCGCCGGCCATGATCACCACATACTGCCGCCCGCCCTGCTCGTACACCATCGGGTTGGCCTGGCCGCCCGCCGGCAGCGTGGTGTGCCACAGCTCCTTGCCGGTCTTCAGGTCGATGGCGCGCAGCAGGTCGTCGGTCGCTGCGGCGATGAAGATCAGGCCGCTGGCGGTCACCACCGAGCCACCATTGTTCGGCGTGCCGATTTCAATGGGCAGGCCGGAGCGGATGCCGAAGGGGCCGTTGCCGCGTGCGCTGCCGAACGGCCGATCCCACAGCAACTTGCCACTGCGCAGGTCGATCGCACGGATGCCGCCATAGGGCGGCTGCTTGCACAGCAGGCCGGTGAACGGCAGCCGCCAACCGGCATTGACGTCGATGCCATAGGGCGTTCCCACCTGCGGGTCCCCTGCCCCTTCGGCACCGCCCTTGTCCGCGCGGATCTGCTCACGCGGCAGCCAGCCCCTGCGATCGGCCTCGGCGCGCGGCACCAGCCGGTTGTAGTTGGGCATGTCGTTGTAGTTGGCCACGATCACGCCGCGCCGCGTATCGATGGCCACGCTGCCCCAGTCCGAGCCGCCGTTGTAGCCGGGGTATTCGATGGAATGGTGATCGCTGCTGGGCGGCGTGTAGAAACCTTCGTAATGCGCCTTGCGGAACTGGATACGGCAGACCAGCTGGTCGATGGGAGTGATGCCCCACATGTCGCGCTCGGTCAGCGCGTCGTCGCGCCGCAGCGTGTGGTACAGCGAGAACAGCTGGGCGGCGGCGCGCTGCTCGGGCTCTACGCCGCCCTGCGGCACCTTGCGCTCTTCGGCCGGGGTCAGCAGCTGGCCGTTGCGACGGTCGAGGATGTACATGTCGCCCTGCTTGGTGGGCAGCAGGATTGCCGGCACCTTGCCGGATGCCGTCGGGTAGTCGATCAGGCTGGCCTGCGAACCCAGGTCGTAATCCCAGACGTCCTTGCGCACCGCCTGGAAATGCCAGACCGGCTTGCCGGTGGCTACATCGATGGCGACCAGCGAGGTCGCGTATCTGTTCTGGTTCTCCGTGCGCGAGCCACTCCAGTAGTCGCCCGCGGCATTGCCCATCGGCAGGTATACCAGGCCCAGCGCTTCATCGCCGGTAGCGGTTGTCCACATGTTCGGTGTGCCACGCGTATAGGTCTGCTCGCGCGGTGGCAGGCCGCTGCGCTCGGGCTGGTCCATGTCCCACGCCCAGCGCAGCTTGCCGCTGACCGCATCGTAGGCCTGGATGACGCCGGAGGGCGCGTCGCGGCGCTGTCCGTCCAGTACCTGATGCCCGGTGACGACGACACCGCGGACGATCGCCGGTGGCGAGGTGATCGAGACGTAACCCGGTGGCACCTCGCCCATGCCCAGGGTGATGTCGACCTGGCCGTTGTTGCCGAAATTCGCACAGGGGCGACCGCTGTCGGCGTCCACCGCGATCAAGCGGCCATCCAGCGTGCCTTCGATGATGCGCGCGCTGCAGGCGGCGCGGCTGCCGGGTGCAGCGCTCCGGCTGGTACGGGTCGGCGGTGGTGCAGGCAGCGCGAGATCGGCGGCCACGTCAGCCAGCGCGGCATCGGCGAGGGTCGGTGCGCTGGGCTGTTCGTAATAGGACACACCACGGCAAGCGGCCGTGTACGGGATCGAGGCATCCTTCACCTTCGGATCGAACCGCCATAGTTCCTTGCCGCTGCCGGCATCGAGCGCGATCAGCTGATTGCGGGCGGTGCACAGGTACACCCGGTCACCGATCTTCAGTGGCGTGGTTTCCGCACCCCAGCGCTTCTTGGGCAGGTCGCCGGTACGGAACTGCCACGCCAGTTGCAGGGTGCCTACGTTTTCAGGGGTGATCTGCTGCAGCGGCGAATAGCGGGTCGCCGCATTGCTGCGCCCCCAGGCCGGCCAGTCGCCCTCCACCGGCTGGTCGGCCGGCTGCAGACCGGTGGTATCACGGGTCGGATCGAGCCCGGCGCTGACCGCCGGCTCCGGGAACGGCTGGTGCCCGTCAACCAGGCCATGGGGGGCGAACGCGAGCCCGAAGGCGGCCACGAACACCAGCATCAGCACAGCGGCCACGCTGCGTGAAAGGCGCTTGGGTACCGGCGCCTGCAGGGTCGGGGCCAGCAACGCCAGGACGATGCCGAGCGCGGTCACCAGGCCCAGCCGTGGCACCCAGCGCCAGTAATCGCTGCCCGATTCCCACCAGGTCCACAGCAGGCTGCCGAGGAAGACCAGTGCGTACAGCAGCGCACCGCTGCGACGATTGCCCCACAACAGGATGCCGCAGACCAGCAGGCCGAGGCCGGCGATGGCGTAGTACCACGAGCCCCCGAGGCTGGCCAGCCAGCCACCGAGCCCGCCGATGATCAGGCCGAGCGCGATCAGCAACAGGGCCACGACTGTGATGAGCGGGTGGCGGGATGTGGGCGTTGCGGCGGACGCGGACTGCGACGTGGCGGACATCGACGATCTCCGGGGGCAGCATGCGCCCTTATGCCACCGTCACCGTGAAGTGCGTGCGTATTTTCGACGGCTGACACGACGACGCCGGCACAAGGCCGGCGTCGTCGGGTACCTCAGTGTCGCGGCAGGATCACTCCTGCGCGGCGTCCTCGCTGCTGGCAGCAGCCGGTGCGCCGTCGGTCGCGGCCGGGGCGGTCGCGGCCACCTCGTCCTCGTCCTCGTCGATCGAGGCATCCATGCGCTCCACCGCCTGCAGCTTCTCGTCCTTGGACAGGCGGATCAGGGTCACGCCCTGGGTGTTGCGGCCGACGCGGCTGATTTCCGAACCACGCGTACGCACCAGGGTGCCACCGTCGGAGATCAGCAGGACTTCATCGTCGGTCCCCATCAGCACCGCGGCAACCAGCTTGCCATTGCGCTCGGTGGTCTGGATGCCGATGACGCCCTGCGTGCCACGCCCCTTGCGAGGGTAATCCGGCAGCGGGGTGCGCTTGCCGTAGCCGTTTTCGGTGGCGGTGAGGATGTACCGCAGGTTGGCATCGTCGGCACCTTCGATCACCGTCTCGCCCGTGGCGATGGCCTCCTCGACACCGTTGTCGTCCTCGCTCTCATCCTCAACGCCGCCAGCACTCTCGGCCACGATCAGGCTGACCACTTCCTCGCCGGCCGGCATCCTGATGCCACGCACGCCGGTAGCGGTACGACCCATCGAGCGGACCTTGTCTTCACCGAAGCGCACGGTCTTGCCGTTGGAGGCGAACAGCAGGATGTCACGCTCGCCATCGGTCAGGCCGACGCCGACCAGGGCATCGCCCTCGTCGAGGTTGATCGCGATCTTGCCGCGGGCCAGACGGAAGGCGAACTCGCCCAACGGGGTCTTCTTGACCGTACCGTTCTTGGTGGCGAAGAACACGAACTGGCCATCAGCGTACTCGCGCACCGGCAGCACGGCCTGCACGCGTTCGCCGGGCTCCAGCGGGATCCAGTTGATGATCGGACGACCGCGGGCGTTGGAACCAGCTTCGGGCAGCTGGTACACCGGCAGCCAGAACACCTTGCCCGAACTGGTGAAGGTCAACAGCGTGTCGTGCGTGTTGACCAGCCACAGCTGTTCGATGAAATCCTCTTCCTTGGTCGACGCCGCGCTGCGGCCACGGCCGCCACGGCGCTGCGCGCGGTACACGCTCACCGGTTGGCGCTTCACGTAGCCGGCGTGGGAGACGGTGACCACCACGTCTTCCGGGGCGATCAGGTCGAGGATGTCCAGATCTTCTTCGCTGTGGCGGATCTCGGTACGGCGCTCGTCACCGAACTCGGCACGCACGTTGATCAGCTCTTCGCGGATCACCTGCAGCAGGCGGTCGGGATCTTCCAGGATATGGATCAGCCCGGCGATCACTTCCAGCAGCTGCTTGTATTCCTCGGTCAGGCGGTCCTGCTCCAGCCCGGTCAGGCGGTGCAGGCGCATTTCCAGGATCTGGGTCGCCTGGATCTCGGTCAGCTGGTAGCCGCCTTCGATCAGGCCCACACCCTTGGGCAGGTCATCGGGACGCGAGGCTTCGGCACCGGCGGCGCCGAGCATCGAACCAACCAGACCCGGCTCCCACAGGCGCGCAAGCATGCGCTCGCGTGCCTCGGTGGGGTTCGGCGAGGTCTTGATCAGTTCGATCATCTCGTCGATGTTGGCCAGCGCAACGGTCAGGCCTTCCAGCACGTGGGCACGGGCGCGCGCCTTGCGCAGCTCGAACACGGTGCGGCGGGTGACCACTTCGCGACGGTGGCGGACGAAGGCCTCCAGCATCTGCTTGAGGTTCATCAACTGCGGGCGGCCATCGACCAGCGCCACCATGTTGATGCCGAACACCGACTCCATCTGGGTCTGCTGGTAGAGGTTGTTGAGCACAACCTCGGCCGACTCGCCGCGCTTGATTTCGATGTAGATGCGCATGCCGTCCTTGTCGGACTCATCGCGCAGCTCGCTGATGCCTTCGATCTTCTTTTCCTTGACCAGCTCGGCGATCTTCTCGATCAGACGCGCCTTGTTCACCTGGTAAGGAATTTCAGTGACGATGATCGATTCGCGGCCGTTGTCGGCCACTTCGACATCGGCCTTGGCACGGATGCGCACGCGGCCACGACCGGTGCGGTAGCCGGCGATGATGCCGGCGGTGCCGTTGATGATGCCTGCGGTCGGGAAATCCGGGCCCGGGATGAACTCCATCAGGCCGTCGATATCGATTTCCGGATTGTCGATCAGCGCGATGCAGGCATTGATCGATTCGGTGAGGTTGTGCGGCGGAATGTTGGTCGCCATGCCCACCGCGATACCGGCCGAACCATTGACCAGCAGGTTCGGGAACCGGGTCGGCATGACCGTCGGCTCCAGTTCCTTTTCGTCGTAGTTGGGCTGGAAATCGACGGTTTCCTTGTCGATGTCCGCCATCAGCTCATGCGCGAGCCGCGACATGCGCGCCTCGGTGTATCGCATCGCCGCGGCGGAGTCGCCGTCGACCGAACCGAAGTTACCCTGGCCATCGACCAGCATGTAACGCAGCGAGAACGGCTGTGCCAGACGCACCAGCGTGTCGTACACCGACTGATCGCCATGCGGGTGGTACTTACCGATGACGTCACCGACGATACGTGCCGACTTGAAGTAGGGCTTGTTGCTGTGCGCGTTGAGTTCATTCATCGCAAACAGCACACGACGATGCACCGGCTTGAGGCCATCGCGCGCATCTGGCAGCGCGCGCCCCACGATCACGCTCATGGCGTAATCGAGGTAGCTCTTGCGCATCTCGTCTTCCAGGTTGACCTGGATGATTTCCTTGGCGGTTTCTGCCATTCGGGTTCCGTTGTCTGGTAGCGGTCCAGTCCGGCGCATCCACCCGGGGGCGGTCGTGCCGGAACCTCGATTCAACCGCTGGATTCTACCACACGGGGCCGTTTTCCGCCTGCTTTTACGGTGATTTTACCGGCACAAATCAGGAACTTAGGGGGTTCAGCAGCCCCTGTAGAGCCGAGCCCATGCTCGGCTGTGGTGGATTCCCCGGCTGAGCCGAGCATGGGCTCGGCTCTACAGACATGCTCGACCGCGCCCGCGTCAGCCGCCGAAGGCGGCGCGCATGTTCTCTGCGGTCGGGTTCAGGATCACCCCCCGCTCGGTCACGATGGCATCGATCAGCTCGCCCGGGGTGACATCGAACACCGGGTTCCAGGCAGCGATGCCCTCGGCCACGGTGCGGGTACCGCCCACGCCGTACAGTTCGCCCGGATCGCGCTGTTCGATCTCGATCTGGCTGCCGTCCACGGTATCCATGTCCACCGTCGAGGACGGCGCCACGACCATGAACTTCACCCCGTGGTGGCGGGCCGCGATGGCCAGCTGGTAGGTGCCGATCTTGTTGGCGGTATCGCCGTTGGCGCAGATCCGGTCGGCGCCGACGATCACCCACTGCACGGCACCGGTCTTCATCAGGTGCGAAGCGGCCGAGTCGGCGATCAGCGTCGCGTCGATGCCGTCCTGCTGCAGCTCCCACACGGTCAGGCGCGCACCCTGCAGCCACGGCCGGGTCTCGCCGGCGAACACGCGGGCGATGCGATCCTGGGCCATGCCGGCGCGGATCACGCCCAGCGCCGTACCGAAGCCGGCAGTGGCCAGCGAACCGGTATTGCAATGGGTCAACACGCCGCTGCCGGCATCGATCAGGCCGGCGCCGAGTGCACCCATATGGCGGTTGGCGGCCAGATCTTCTTCAGCGATGGCCTGTGCCTCGGCCTCCAGCAGCGCCTTCCAGTCGGCACCGGCAGCCCCCAGGCAACGCCGCATGCGTGCCAGCGCCCAGGCCAGGTTCACTGCGGTCGGGCGCGAGGCGTTCAACCGCTGCAGCGCCGGCTCCAGCTGCTGCAGGGCGTGCGTG
Organism: Stenotrophomonas sp. PA-6-5C; assembly: GCF_021605635.1. Classification (NCBI taxonomy): domain Bacteria; kingdom Pseudomonadati; phylum Pseudomonadota; class Gammaproteobacteria; order Lysobacterales; family Lysobacteraceae; genus Stenotrophomonas; species Stenotrophomonas sp. PA-6-5C. The sequence goes on along the minus strand of NZ_WKEE01000018.1, from coordinate 17,945 downwards.
CCGTCGGCGGCGTGCACATCGCGTGCGGCCAGCACCACACCCCAGGCGGCAGCGATGCCGATGGCCGGCGCGCCGCGCACGGTCAGGGCGTGGATGGCGGCGGCCACCTCATCACTGTCATGGCAGGCCACATGCTCGACCACGAACGGCAGCTTGCGCTGGTCAAGAAGTTGCAGGGTATCGCCGGTCCACAGGATCGGGCGGATGTGGTCGTAGCGGGCGTAGTCGAGGTCGGTGGCAGTGTTCATGGGCCCATTGTAGAGCCACGCCACGCGCGGATGGACCCGTCGGGATTCAGTTCACCGAGAATTCGGCGCGGCAGCCGCCGTCGACCCAGATGCCATTGCGGTTCCAGCCCCAGGTATTGCCTTCCTCGCACGGGGTGCTGGAAAGCTGGTTGGAGATGATGGCGCTGGTGGAGATGCTGGCGCCACAGAAGCGGCGCTTCTTGGACTTGGATTCGCAGGTCAGCCGGCGCGGCACGTCGACAAAACGGCCCTGCTCGTCGGCCACCTCGAAATCACCCTGGCAGCCCCGGGTGGTCCATACCTCATTGCGCTTGTAGCCCCAGCCCTGTCCTTCCCGGCACGGCAGCACCGACAGCTGCCGCAGCAGCCGCACCGGCGCACCATCCAGGCGTACAGGGCAACTCTGCGGGCGACCGTTGGACTCACAGCGCACGACCCGTCGCACCAGACGCTTGCGCCCCTCGGCCGAGGGCGCGGCACCGTTCTCTGCACGGCGCGCGCGGAACTCGGCGCGGCAGCCCAGGGTCACCCACACGCCACTGCGGTCGGTGCCCCACTCACTGCCACGGATGCAGCTGTTGCTGGACAACTGGCGGATCAGGTCGACACCGTTGCTGATGTCGATATCGCAGTGCACCCAGCCCATGTCGCGGGATTCGCAGGTCACCACTTCGCTGTCATAGCCAATCGACTGCGCCGATGCGGTCGACGGAAGCAGGCCACCCCATATCGCCACGGAGTACATCGGTGCAGCTACGACCGCAAACCACTTGACCAAAGCCTTCCCCATGAATGGATGAACCACGACGCAAGTGTGCGGTATCGGCTGTGATAAGAGCATCATCGTGCTTGCTGAATCAAGCGCGGAAAAGCGCGTTTTCGTTCAGCCTGCCAGGTCCATGGGAAATCGTCGGGTCATGCGTGGGCGAAATCGAATGCAAGTACATCTGCAATGCGCGGTGTACGGTGCATCGCCATCAACAGGCGATCGATGCCAACGGCAACGCCGGCACAGTCGGGCATCAAAGGCAGTGCATGCAGCAACGCTTCATCCAGCGCGGGCTGCACCTGTCCGCGGGCGTGGCGGCGCTGCAGGTCATGCTGGAAACGCGCGCGTTGTTCAGCCGCATCGTTCAGTTCGTGATAACCGTTGGCCAGTTCCACCGCGCCCAGGTACAGCTCGAAACGCTCGGCCAACGGCGGTGTGCCGGCGCGGATGCGCGCCAATGCCGCCTGGCTGGCGGGCCAGTCGTGGACGACGGTCATGACCGCGTCATCGAAATGCGGTTGGATACGGTGGGTCATCAACAGATCCAGCCAGTCATCGCGGGTCAGGCCCACCGGATCGATGTGCACCTCGCCCAGCGCGGCGCGCAGCGTTGCCTCATCGGCATCGAACGGGTCCACGCCGGCGTGCTGCTGGAACAGTTCGCGATAGCTCAGCACACGCAACGTCGCGCTGCGCCCCACCAGCGCCAGTGCCTGCCCCACCAGTTCCGCGGTTTCCTGCAGCAGCCGATGGTGGTCCCAGCCAAGCCGATACCACTCCAGCATGGTGAACTCGGGATTGTGTCGACCGCCTGCTTCGCCATTGCGGAACACCCGGCCCAGCTCATAGCAATCGCCCACGCCGGCAGCGAGCAGTCGCTTGAGCGGAAACTCCGGCGAGGTGCGCAGCCAGCGGCGGCGACCGCCCGCATCGACGTGGCCGCTGAAATCGGTGTGGAAGCTGTCGATGTTCGGCTCGGTGTTGCCCGCCACCGACAGGATCGGCGTTTCCACCTCCAGCACGCCACGCTCGGCGAAGAAGCGCCGCACCAGCGCATTGAGGGTGGCGCGCTGTTGCAGGCTGCGCAGCAGTGCTTCGCTCACAGGATGCCCTCCGTGCGCGGATGATCCAGCGGCAGGGTCAGCAGATCGCGGGTGTCATCGATGTAGCCGCTGGCCAGGTACAGGCGGCGCGCCAGTTCGTTGTGATGGTTGACCTCCAACCGCAGCCGGCTGACCCCACGCCCGCGCGCGCGCTGTTCGCAGATGGCCAGTGCCCGCTTGCCACGGCCACGGCCGCGCGCGCGATGGCTGAGATAGAGCTCGTCCAACAGCATGAAATGGCCGCCCTGCTCCAGGCTGAAGCCCATCGCGATCACCGCATAGCCGACGACGGCTGCGGCCTCGTCCAGCCACAGCAGCACTTCGCCGTTGCGCGGATCGGCCAGCAGCGCATCGACACCACGGCGCACGCGCGCATCGTCGAATTCGATCTTGTCTTCGGCGTAGAAATCGCGCATCAGCGCGATCAGCAGTTCCTCGTCGGCACGGGTGGCCAGGCGGAAATCCAGCGGGGCGGTCTGCATCAGTGTTCCTTTGCGGTTGCGTGCCGGGCGCCTGCGCGCCCGGCCGGTTCATCATTCGTGTTCGGCGAGGTAGGCCAGCAGGCGCTCTTCATCCCACACCGGAACGCCCAGCGCTTGCGCCTTGTCCAGCTTGGAACCGGCCTCGGTGCCGGCCACCACGAAACTGGTCTTCTTCGACACGCTGCCGGATACCTTGGCGCCCAGCGCCTCCAGGCGCTCCTTGGCGGTATCGCGATTGAGCTGGGCCAGCGTGCCGGTGAGCACCACCGTCTGCCCGTCCAGCGGCCCGGCCACCACTTCGGCCAGGGCCGGTGCGCTGGCCAGGATGTGCTTCATCTCCACTTCGGCTGCCAGCAGTATCGCGCCATGGCCCTCGCTGTCCAGCCAGTCGGCGACGCCGCGCGCGGTGTCATCGGGCAGGCCGGCATTGACGAACTGGCCCTGCTCGGCGTCCAGCACCGATTGTGCGCTGGGCAGTGCGGCGACCAGCTTCTCGGCACGCAGGCGGGTGATGCCGGGAATCTCCGCTTCAACCAGCAGCTGGGCCAGGTCAAGACCTTCGCGCAGCTTTGCGCTCGGCGGATGCACGTCGCTGATGCGTACCTGCCCCACCTGCAGCAGTGCATCGATGGCCTGCTGGTTGCCTTCCTGTTCGAAGAAGTGGCCCAGCGAGCGTGCCACCTCGCCACCGATATCCGGCACGCGCTTGAACAGCGGCCACGGCAGACGGCGGATCAACGCCAGATCGCCAAACCACTGTGCCAGTGCCTTGGCGGTGCTCTCGCCAACGTGCTCGATGCCCAGCGCGAACAGCAGCCGTTCCAGCGTCGCATCACGGCTGGCGTCGATCGCGGCAATCAGGTTGTCCGCCCACTTGGTGGCGATCTTCTTCGTGTTCCATTCGAAGGCTGCCGGCTGCGCCAATGCCTGCGCGCGCCATCGCGCATCGTTGCCATCCAGCTTCAACACGGCGTTGAGCACCGCGCCGCTGCCTTCGGCCGGCAGGTGCAGTTTCAGGCTGGCTGCGAGTGCGGAAGGGTCTTCAGCATCCAGCACCAGCTTCAGGTGCAGCAGCTGGTCGCGGCTGAGGCGGTACAGATCGGCCACGCTCTTGACGATGCCGGCGTCCACCAGGGTTTCGATGTACTTGTCGCCAAGGCCGTCGATATCCATCGCCCGCCGCGAAGCGAAGTGGGCGATGGCTTCCTTGCGCTGCGCCGGGCAGGACAGCTCGCCCGAGCAGCGCCACGCGGCGGCCCCCTCCTCGCGAACGATCTCCGAGCCGCACACCGGGCAGCTGGTCGGCATCTGCCAGGGCGTGGTACCCGCAGGACGACGGTCGAGGATGACGCTGACCACTTCCGGGATCACATCGCCGGCACGGCGCACGATCACGCTGTCGCCCACGCGCACGTCCAAGCGCGCGATCTGGTCAGCGTTGTGCAGGGTGGCGTTGGAGACGATCACCCCAGCCACTGCGACCGGCGCAAGACGTGCCACCGGGGTGGCAGCACCGGTGCGGCCGATCTGGATTTCGATGGCTTCCAGCGTGGTGCTCTGTTCCTGCGCCGGGAACTTGTGCGCAATGGCCCAGCGCGGTGCGCGCGAAACGAAGCCCATGGTCTGCTGGCCGGCGCGATCATCGAGCTTGTAGACCACGCCATCGATATCGAATGCCAAGCCGTCACGACGCTCGCCGATGTCCCGGTAGTACGCCAACAGGCCGTCGCTGCCCTCCACCACCTTGCACAGGTCGCTGACCGGGAAGCCCCATTCGCGCAGCTGTGCCAGCGTGCCCGAATGCGTATCGGGCAACTCACCGCCCTGCACGTCACCGGTACCGTAGGTGAAGAAACTGAGCCTGCGCTGCGCGCTGATCTTCGGGTCGAGCTGGCGCAGCGAACCGGCGGCGGCATTGCGCGGATTGGCCAGCACCTTGCCACCGTGCAGGCGCGCGCGCTCGTTGTAGGCCTCGAAATCGGCGCGGGCCATGTAGACCTCACCGCGCACCTCCAGCACATCCGGCCAGTCCTTGCCTTTCAGGCGCTTGGGGATGTCGCCGATCTCGCGCAGGTTGGCGGTCACGTCCTCGCCGGTGCTGCCATCGCCACGGGTGGCGCCCAGCACGAAATGGCCATCCTCGTAGCGCAGGCTGATCGCCAGGCCGTCCATCTTCGGTTCGGCGGAAAAACGCAGAGTGCCGCGGCGCAGACGCTCATCGATGCGGCGTACGAAGTCGGCGACTTCCTCATCGCTGAAGGCATTGGACAGCGACAACATCGGCACCGCATGGGTGACTTCGGCGAAGCGTCCCGACGGGCGGGCGCCCACCTGCTGGGTCGGGCTGTCGGCACGGGCAAGATCAGGATGCTCGCGCTCCAGCGCCTCCAGCTCACGCACCAGACGGTCGTAGTCGACATCGGGGATCTCCGGCGCATCCAGCTCGTGATAGGCGCGATTGGCCTGGGCGATCTGCCGGCGCAGGTCTTCAGCACGTTCGGCGGGGCTGGGGCTCATCGGAATCCGCGGGTTCTGGGATGGCCGTGAATTCTACCGCGCCTGCGCGTCAGGCCCTGTCTGTAGCGTCGAGCAAGGCTCAACGGGCAGCGAACAGCAGTCGAGCGTGGCACCGGCTCTACGCAACCGCTTGCCGGCAATCACTGCCAGCGCTAGCGTGCGTCGGTCGCCCTTCCGGAACCGCCCCTGTGACCCTGCCCGCCTCCCGTCGCCACTTCCTGCAACTGGCCGGCGCCGGCCTCGCCCTTGCCGGCAGCGGCCTGCCCCGGTCGGCCCAGGCACAGCCAGCGACCGTTGCCGCGCCAAACGCCGATGTGGGCGCGGTGCTGCTGAACTTCAACGAATGCCCATACGGCCCCTCGCCCGCCGCCCAGCAGGCGGCACGCGACAGCATCGCCAGCTGCGGGCGTTACCGCTTCGCCTTGGCCGGTGAGGTGCGCGATGCCTTCGTCGCCCTGGCCGGAATTCCCGCCGACCACGTGCGCCTGTATCCGGGCTCCAGCGAACCGCTGAACCGTGCGGCGACGCTGTGGACCGGCCCGCAGGCGGGCCTGGTGGTGGCCGACCCGACCTTCGAGACATTGGGTGAGATGGCAGCCGCGCGCGGCGCCCACGTGCAGAAGGTGCCACTGCGCAACGATGGTGCGCACGACCTGCGCGCGATGGTTGCAGCCGCGCGCGCGCGACCAACCGGCCTGCTGTACGTGTGCAATCCCAACAATCCCACCGGCTCGATAAGCCCCGCCGAGGAGCTGGCCTGGCTGCTGGCCAACAAGCCCGCCGGCACCCGCGTGCTGCTGGACGAGGCCTATCTGCAGTACAGCGAGCAGCCCAGCCTGATTGCACAGGTGGCCCGGCGCGATGACCTGATCGTGCTGCGCACCTTCTCCAAGCTGTACGGCATGGCCGGCCTGCGTCTTGGCGTGGCGGCGGCACATCCCGAGCGCCTGCGCGAGCTGGCCAGCCTGGGCGAGAACCCGCTTCCCGTGCCCGCACTTGCAGCGGCACTGGCCAGCCTGCGTGACCCGCAGCTGATCCCGCAGCGACGACTGCAGAATGCCAAGGTCCGGCAGAGCACCATCGCCTGGCTGGGCAAGCGTGGCTTCAGCTGCCTGCCGACCGAAGCGAACTGCTTCGTGGTGGATGTGCAGCGTGACGGCGCGGCCTTCGCCAAGGCCATGGCGGACAACGGCGTGGTGATCGGCCGCAGCTGGCCGATCTGGCCGCAGCGCGTGCGCGTGACCGTGGGCACCGAGGAAGAGATGGCGCGCTTCCGCAGCGCGTTCGCGAAGGTGGCGGGCGTACCGGCCTGACCCTGTTGGTGGGGGCGAACCTTGGTTCGCCCCATCCACGCATGGCGTGGATCTACTACCGGCAGAACCTGAGTGCCCCCATCCACGCATGGCGTGGATCTACTGGTCTGGTGCGTGCCGATCGTTGGTCGGCACGCCAGGACCTGCTGCGCTTACCAGCGCGGGGTCTTGGTCAGCGGCGGGGCCTGGTGCTGGCGGTCATAGGCGCGCAGCTCATCACGGATATGGGCGATGCGCTGGCGACCGAGCGCGTTGCGGCCGTCATCCAGTACCACGCCATCGAGCAGCTCGGCCATGCGCTGCACGGTCGGCAGCATCTTCTCCCAGGCATCCAGCGCGGTCAGCGGCGCCGGCAGAGTCAGGAAGAAGGCAATGGCCGGGGTTTCCATGGCGCGGATGTTGCCCATGTCGAAGCTGCCCGGCTTCATGATGCTGGCCATCGAGAAGATTGGGCCCCGTTCGGGATGCCCCTCGACCAGCCGGTGGAAGACATTCATGTGGCCAAACACCAGGCCGGTCTTCTCCGCTGCCACGACGATGTCTTCGCCACGCAGTTGTTCGCCGGCGCGGGCGGCCACGAACAATGAAACGATCTTGTCGAAATCCTGGGTCGCGCGCTTGCCCAGGTCGCTGGCCGCGCCATCGACGTCGGGCAGTCCCAGCTCGGCCTGCTCGACCGCATCGCCCATGCCAGGCTCGACGCGGCCATCAGCCACGGGCACGCCATCCTCGCCAAGCACCGGCTCGCGGCGCTCGCCGCTTGCCGGCTCGGCGCTGTCCAGACGACGGCCTTGGGGCTTCTTCTTGGGACGGCCAAACAGGAAGATCGCAGCGACCAACAGCAGGCCGGCGGCCAGGACGCCGATGCGCAACAGTGCCGTGTCGGACATTCGTTAGGTTCTCCGGCTAGTTCATTCAGGCAACTAGGATGGCACGTCAGGCCGCGCCCGCCAATCGCGCGGCTTCTTCCAGGTCCACGCTGACCAGGCGGCTGACGCCCGGTTCGCGCATCGTCACACCCGACAACTGGTGCGCCGCTTCCATCGTGGCCTTGTTGTGGCTGACGAACAGGAACTGCACCTTCTCGCTCATTTCCTTGACCATGTTGGCCAGGCGGCCGACGTTGGCTTCATCCAGCGGCGCGTCCACCTCGTCCAGCAGGCAGAACGGCGCCGGGTTGAGCTGGAAGATCGCAAACACCAGTGCCACGGCGGTCATCGCCTTTTCGCCACCGGACAGCAGCGAGATGCTCGACACCCGCTTGCCCGGGGGGCGCGCCATGATGGTCACACCGGTGTCCAGAAGGTCTTCACCGGTCAGTTCCAGGTAGGCGTGGCCACCACCGAACAGGCGCGGATACAGCGCCTGCACACCAGCGTTGACCCGATCGAAGGTGTCCTTGAAACGGCCGCGGGTCTCGCGGTCGATCTTGCGGATCGCATCTTCCAGGGTCTCCAGCGCCGTGGTCAGATCCACGTGCTGGGCGTCCAGATACTCCGAGCGCTGCGACGCTTCGCCATATTCGTGGATCGCGGCCAGGTTGACCGGCTCCAGCCGGCGCATGCGGCCATCGATCTGGTGCACGGCTTGTTCCCAGTCGCCCAGGCGCGCCTCTTCGGGCAGCGTGTTGATCACATCCTGCAGCACGAAACCGGCCTTCTCCACTGCGCCCTGCAGGGTTTCGGCACTGAGCACCAATGCCTGCTGGTCCAGCTTGCGCTGCGAAATTCGCTCGCGCTGGGCCAACGCCTGCTCGTCGCGCTGGTGGCGGGTCTGCTCGTAATTGCGCAGCTCGGCGTCGATGCCATCCAGCAGCGTGCGCGCCTCGGTCAGCACGCGATCAGCACGCACACGCTCTTCCAGCGCGTTCTGGTGCTCTGCCTGCAGTGACTCGACCGGTGTATCGCCTTCGTCCAGCTGCGAATGCAGTTCGCCCAGGCGCGAATCCAGCTGGCCACGCTGGGTGTTCATGCGCTCCAGCGCCTGGCTCAACGAGGCCACCTGGGCACGCTGCGATTCCAGGGTCAGCGCCAATGCATGCGATCGCTCGCGCACCGCACGGGCGGCGTCGCGGGCCAGATCACGCGCCTCGGTCAACTGACGGCGTTCGCCCTCCAGACCCTGCCGGTTCGACTCCAAGTCGCCCATGCTGTTGACCGCATTCTCCAGCCGCGAACGCGCTTCACGCGCCTGCTCGCGATTGATGTCCAGGGTCTCGAGCAACTGGCTGAGCTCGCCTTCGATGCGGTCGATGCGCGTACGTGCCGCCTCGACCTTGCCCTGCTGGCCCTGCAACTGGCCAGCCAGTTCGGACACCGCGCGGTGCGCCAGGTACAGCGCCCGCTGCGCATCCTCGCGCTGCTGTTCGGCCGCCAACAGATGCTCACGGAAACCGGCCAGCTGTTCTTCCAGTTCGGCTTCGCGCGATTGCAGCTGCTCGATCTGCTCGCGCAGCTCGTTGATTTCGCGTTCGCGCAGCAGCGCGCCCTGCTTGGCGGCGCCGGAGCGCGATACGCGCACCCAGCCCTCGCCCAGGCGTTCACCGCCTTGGGTGATGATGGAATCGCCCTCGGGCAGACTGGCCTGCAGGGCATTGGCTTCGCCCAGGTCGCGCGCACCGTGCAGGCGCGCAAGCAGGCGGCGGATCGGCGCCGGGCCACGCACGCGTGCAGCCAGCGAGGTCGGTGCGACCTTCAGGTCCGCGCCGTCATTGGCGACCAATGCAATGCGGCCTTCGCCCAGCTCGCCCAACGCATCGACCAGGCTGGCCGGGTCATCGACCAGCACGCCCTCGATCAACTGGCCGAGGGCGCTTTCCACTGCGTTTTCCCAGCCGGCATCGACATCCAGGCGTTCGCCGACGCGTGCGGCCGAATCCAGGCCACGCGACTTCAGCCACGCCACCGCCGCGCCCTGCTCCTGGCCGAGTGCGGCCTGCTGCAGGGTTTCCAGCGAGGACAGGCGACCGCGCAGGCCATTGACCTGCTTGCGCAGTTCGGCCAGTTCGTTCTGGCCGTTGCGCTGCTGCTCCTGCACGGCGGCGACACCGTGCTTGCGCTCCTCGACCTGTTCGGTCAGTTCATCAAGCGCGGTCTTCTGCGTGTCGTGCTGCAGGTGCAGTTGTTCGAAGACTTCATCCAGCGCATCCACGTCAAGGCCTGCGCGCTCGGCCGCCAGCGCTTCGCGGCGACGGTCGGCGTCAAGGATCTGCTTGTCCAGGTAGTCCACGCGGGTGCGCTCGACCTCGCCGGCGCGCGAGGCTTCCGAGCTCTGCGACGTGTGCTGCTCCCAACGCTGCTGCCAATCGGACAACCGCGCTTCCGCCTCGCGCAGGCCTTCCTGCTTGATCTCGTTCTCTTCCTGCAGCGCTTCCAGCTGCGGGGTGGCCGCATCGACCGCTTCGCGCAGCACCAGCAGCTTGGCTTCGTCACCACTGATGTGCTGGCCCAGTTCGGCCAGTGCCTGGCGGGTTTCATCGCGCGCCTTGTGCAGGCGCTGCGACAGTTCGCGCTGGTGCTGGATCTGCTGTTCGAGACGGGCCAGCGTGCTGCCCACCTGGTAGACCTCGGCCTGCGCGGCGTTGAGCGCGTCGGCGGCCTCCTCGCGGCGCACACGCGAGGTCTCGATCCGCGCCTCTGCGTCACGCTGGTCGGCAATCAGCTGCTGAAGCTTGGTTTCTTCCTGAGACAGGCCCTCGCGCAGCTTGGACAGGCGACCATCCAGGCCGCGGTACTCCAACGCCTTCCACTCGGCGTCCTTGACCCGGCGCTCTTCCTGCAGCGCCTGGTACTGCTCGGCCTGCTTGGCCTGCCGCTTGAGGTGTTCAAGCTGCTTGGTGATTTCCTCGCGCAGGTCGCCCAGGCGGTCCAGGTTCTCGCGCGTGTGGCGGATGCGGGTCTCGGTTTCCTTGCGGCGCTCCTTGTACTTGGAGATGCCGGCGGCCTCTTCCAGGTACACGCGCAGGTCTTCCGGGCGCGCCTCGATGATCTGGCTGATCATGCCCTGCTCGATGATCGAGTAGCTGCGTGGGCCAAGGCCGGTACCGAGGAACAGATCGGTGATGTCGCGGCGGCGGCACTTGGTGCCGTTGAGGTAGTAGTTGCTGCTGCCGTCACGGCTGACGGTGCGCTTGACCGAGATCTCGTTGAACGAGGCGTACTCACCGGAAATCGTGTGATCCGAATTGTCGAAGATCAGCTCGACGGTGGCCTGCGAAACCGGCTTGCGGGCATTGGAACCGGAGAAGATCACGTCGGTAAGCGAGTCACCACGCAGGCGGCTGGCCGAGCTCTCGCCCATGACCCAGCGCACCGCATCGATGATGTTCGACTTGCCGCAGCCATTGGGGCCCACCACGCCGGTCATGTTGGTCGGCAGGTGCAGGGTGGTCGGATCGACGAAGGACTTGAAGCCGGACAGCTTGATCGTGGAAAGACGCATGGCGTGATTGGGTTCCGGGCAAGGGCCTTACGGCCGCCACCATAGTGGATGTCAGGTCAGCCAGCACCTCAAGCCCTTGATTTCAAAAGAATTCAATAGGGCCAAGGGTGACGCAATGGAATGAGTATAGCGGGGCCAATGTTCCACGGGCGGGATGACGGGCGCGGAGAGCCCGTGGAGTGGACCCCGATGTCGCCTTACGCCCGGCGCGACGGACTACCCAGCCAACGAGCAAAGTGCAAGTTATTGATATTTATTGGTTACTGAACCGAGTCGCAGCCTTCTACAACAGAAGCTGTGCAGGATGGACGGATGTACCGACCGCTTTCATTTACTCCCACCTACGACGCGGCGACCGTTCCCGTGCTCGGAGGAACCGCTTGGCTGGATGCCCGCGCCCCTTGGCCAACCAGCATCCATAGACACGCTTTGCTTCACCTGGCTAGCTTTCCGACCACATTCATTCGAAACCACGTCCCCGGACTCGACCTAGCGCCCGGGCTGATCATTTCGGTCTTCACGCCGTACCTCACCTCGGACGAGCAGAGATTCGAAGAAGCCATGAGCCACGGCGGTCGTGTAATTGCTCACTGGCCCGGGCGTGAACCGACGCCTTCTCCCTGCGCTCCGATTGGATCACTGCACATTTGCGCCGGGACGGCGGTGGCTGAGGGCGAAGCACCTCACGGAGGTTCGAAGATTGGTGGGCGGCCTTACTGGCTGCAGGATGACCAATCGGAGGGCCAAGCGTTCGTCCTTCAATTCGACGAATTCGATCTTGATAAGGCAGCTCCGACGCATCGAGGAATCCTGGTCGGGGGGATGGGCTATCTGTTGCTTGATCGCAACATTCCCTCACCTTCGACGGACTGCGGGCGATTCGTCATTCAAACAACCTAAGGCAAGTGATGAGTCAGCCCAACGTCGCTTGGTTGATTCGTATTGATGGTCGGCGAGGGCAAATCAGTGCTTTCTAGGCCCAAAGTTCATCGGACTAATGCATGTATCGAGAAATGGTATTTGGTGATCGTTGCCAAGCTCCGGATCGGGCCTTTCTGGGAGGCGCACCATACCTGCCTGCCGATGCCCAGTGGCCAAGCGACGCCACGGGGAAGCCAATGCTTCATCTGGCAAGCCTCCCTGCGCCGTTCGTTCAAGCGCACGCTCCGAAGATCGCTATCAAAGCGAATCTCTGCGTTTCGATTTTCACACCCTATGACGTTCGTGATGATGCCTATATCGAGACCGCTATACAGGCTGGCGGACGTGTCATCGCCTATGTACCTCACGCACTCGGTGCACGCAGCGCAGCACTCCCATTTGACCCGTGTCTGATCAACACTGACGCAGCTTCCATCCCAGATGACGCCCAAAATGGAATCGCCAAAATCGGCGGAATTCCTACCTGGCTCCAGGATGATTGCAGTGAAGGACGGGAATTCATCCTCCAGATCAACAGTTCCCGCTTGAACCGGGCAGCGCCAACGCATCGAGGAATTCTTGTCGGCGGAATGGGATACCTGCTGCTTGAACGCAACATTCCCGCACCTTCAATGGACTGCGGTCGATTCGTCATCCAGGCCACCTGAACAACCAGTCGAGCATGGCTCGACTCTACATACCCGGCCATCGCCCAAAACAAAACGGGCACCCTTGCGGGCGCCCGTTCTGGTGATACCAGGCCTTGCGGCGTGGGATCAGGCCTTTTCGGCTTCAACCACGACCTTGACGGTGGTCTCGACGTCCGCGTGCAGGTGCACCAGGACTTCGTACTCGCCAATGTTGCGGAAGGCGCCTTCGCCCAGGATGACTTCGCTCTTGCTCAGCGCCAGGCCGGCAGCGGTGAAGGCATCGGCGATTTCGCGCGCGCCGACCGAGCCGTACAGCTTGCCTTCGGTCGAAGCGTTGGCGGCGACGGTCACGCTCGCGCCTTCCAGCTTGGCCTTGCGGGCTTCGGCTTCAGCGTGGATGGACTGGGCCTTGGCTTCGTAATCAGCGCGCTTGGCTTCGAACTCGGCCTTGTTGCTCTCGGTGGCCGGAACGGCCTTGCCCTGCGGCACGAGGAAGTTACGGCCGTAGCCCGGCTTCACGTCGACCAGGTCGCCCAGGTTGCCGAGGTTGGTGACTTTCTGCAGGAGGATCAGCTGCATGGTATTGCTCCAGATAAGTTATTCGTTAGCGAGGCGCGGGCCCCGCAACAAAGGCTGTCCGAATAGCTGGCACAGCGGGGGCAGCGCGAAGCTGCCCCGCCGGCATCAGACGTCGTGGTTGTCGGTGTACGGAATCAGGGCCAGGAAGCGAGCGCGCTTGACGGCGGTCGCCAGCTGACGCTGGTACTTCGACTTGGTACCGGTGACGCGGCTCGGCACGATCTTGCCGTTCTCGGTCAGGTACTGGCGCAGGGTGTTGAGATCCTTGTAGTCGATCTCCTTGACACCTTCGGCCGTGAACTTGCAGAACTTGCGGCGACGGAAGAACTTGGACATGTCAGTGCTCCTTAGGCGGCCGAAGCGGCGTCGTCGCCGGCATCGTTGTCAGCGGCGGGGGTGGTTTCGCCTTCTTCGTCATCACGACGACGACGCTCACCACGCTCGGGCTTGTCGCCCTTCTCGTCCTTGCTCTTCATGATCAGCGACTGCTCGGTGTCAGCCTCGTCACGCTTGATGACCAGGTTGCGCAGCACGGCGTCGTTGAAGCGGAAGCTCTCGGTCAGTTCGGTCAGAACAGCCTGGTCGACTTCGATGTTCAGCAGCACGTAGTGCGCCTTCACCAGGTTCTGGATCGGGTACGCCAGCTGGCGGCGGCCCCAGTCTTCCAGACGGTGGATGGTGCCGTTGCCGTTCTCGACCAGCGACTTGTAGCGCTCGATCATGGCCGGGACCTGCTCGCTCTGGTCCGGGTGGACCATGAACACGATTTCGTAATGACGACTCATGTTTTTCTACCTTTCGGATGTGGCCTTGCGGCCGGACAGCCCCCCGCCGTTGATACCGCGGTGGGGCAAGGGATCCTGCCAGGGAGGCAGGAAGCCGCGCATTATGGCGCAGATGGGGGGGCTGGGCAACCGGTGGGTAACCGGGCCACCTGAATCGGGGGCGCCCTGCTCCCGTGCCGACCAAGGTCAGCCCCCACCCAAGCGGGGCTCAGGCCTTGTCGGCGTCGGTGGTGAAGCTCTCGCCGCAGCCGCACTCGGCGGTGGCATTCGGGTTGCTGAACGTGAAGGTCTCGCTCAGGCCGTGCTTGCCGAAGTCGATCACGGTGCCGTCCACAAGGGCCAGGCTCTTGGCGTCGACATAGATCTTCACCCCGTCCTGGTCGAACACGGTGTCGTCCGCGCGCTCGTCGCGGGCCAGGTCGGTGACGTGGCCCCAGCCCGAGCAACCGGTCTTGGTCACGCCAAAACGCAGGCCCAGCGCGCCGGGGGTCTGGGCGACGAAGCGCTGCACGCGCTCGAAGGCAATAGGGGTCAGGCTGACAGCCATGGTGGATCACTCCAGAGGTACCGGGACATTATAGGGAGCCGATGACCGCAGAAATGCCTCGCAAGCAGAACGCTGCAACCGGTAAACTCCCGTGTTCAGAGATCGAGTCGATCAGCAGAGGATTCAAGTCATGACGGTGGTCAGCGTTGAACATGCGCTTGCCGGGAAGATCCCGGAAGGTGGCGAAGTCACGGTACGCGGTTGGGTGCGCACGGTGCGCGGTTCAGCAAATCTGGCTTTCGTGAATGTGACCGACGGCTCCTGCTTCGCCCCGATCCAGGTCGTGGCCGGCGACGCACTGGCCAACTTCGACGAGATCAAGCGCCTGACCACCGGCTGCTCGCTGGTGGCCACCGGCACCTTGGTGAAGTCGCAGGGCAAGGGCCAGTCGTTTGAGATCCAGGCCAGCGCGGTCGAGGTGGTCGGCTGGGTCGAAGACCCGCTCACCTACCCGATCCAGCCCAAGCCGATGACGCCGGAGTTCCTGCGTGAAGTGGCGCACCTGCGCCCGCGCACCAACCTGTTCGGCGCGGTCACCCGCATCCGCAACTGCCTGGCCCAGGCCGTGCACCGGTTCTTCCACGAGAACGGCTTCAACTGGATCAGCACCCCGATCATCACCACCTCCGATGCCGAAGGCGCCGGCCAGATGTTCCGCGTGTCCACGCTGGACATGGTGAACCTGCCGCGTGACGCCCAGGGCGGGATCGACTTCAGCCGCGACTTCTTCGGCAAGGAAACCTTCCTGACCGTGTCCGGCCAGCTGAACGTCGAGGCCTACTGCCTGGCGCTGAGCAAGGTGTACACCTTCGGCCCGACCTTCCGCGCCGAGAACAGCCATACCACCCGCCATCTGGCGGAGTTCTGGATGATCGAGCCGGAAATCGCCTTCGCCGACCTGGCCGAAGACGCACGCCTGGCGGAAGAATTCCTGAAATACCTGTTCCGCGCGGTGCTCAACGAGCGCGGCGACGACCTGGCCTTCATCGCCGAGCGCGTGGACAAGAACGCGATCACCAAGCTGGAAGACTTCATCAACGCGCCGTTCGAGCGCATCGACTACACCGATGCGGTCGCCCTGCTGCAGAAGTCCGGCAAGAAATTCGACTTCCCGGTCGAATGGGGCCTGGACCTGCAGACCGAGCACGAGCGCTGGCTGACCGAGGAACACGTCGGCCGCCCGGTGGTGGTGACCAACTACCCCGAGCACATCAAGGCCTTCTACATGCGCCTGAACGATGACGGCAAGACCGTCGCCGCGATGGACGTGCTGGCCCCGGGCATCGGCGAGATCATCGGCGGCAGCCAGCGCGAGGAGCGCCTGGATGTGCTGGATGCACGCATGGCGCAGTTCGGCCTGGATCGCGAGCATTACAGCTGGTACCGCGATTTCCGCCGCTACGGCTCGGTGCCGCACGCCGGCTTCGGCCTGGGCTTCGAGCGCCTGGTGGTCTACGTCTGCGGCCTGTCCAACATCCGCGATGCGATCCCCTACCCGCGCGCCCCGGGCAGCGCGGACTTCTAAGCCCACACGCACGACCACGGAGGTACTGCCCCCATGACCCTGTTCTTCGCCCTGTGTTTCGTCGGCGTGGCAGTGGCCGGGTTCAGTGCCTTCGTGATTTTCTGGCCGCTGACCCTGGTGCATGTGCGCGATCGCCATCCGGCGCTGGCGCAGCGCTTCGGCAGTGGCGCCTTCCTCAAGCCCGATGCGCTGGGCTGGCTGCTGCGGCGCGAATACCGCACCCAGCCGGACCGGTCGCTGTCCGGGCTGGCGACGCCCGCCTGGGTATCGCTGCTGACCCTGCTGGCTGGACTGGGCATGGCTGCCCTGCTCTGGCTGGCCTCGCTCTGGTAATACACACATGAACGACCTTTCCCACGTCCGTGACAGCTGGTGGCTGGCCAGCCTCGGCAACACCCTGATCTGGGCACGCCTGCGCATCCGAGAGGCTGGCACCGCCGAAGTGCTCGACAGCGATGGCAATACGCTGAGCTACGACAGCGAGGACACCGCCCGCTCGCAGCTGTTCGACGCCGAGTTCGTCGAGTACGACGGCCTGGACGAAGAAGATGCGCTGGTACGCGGCTTCTCGCTGCATGAAGTGCAGCCACCGCAGGCGGGCAGCGACGAAGGCCTGCGCGGGCGCATGGTGCAGTCACTCGGCAGTCGCGCCTGAGGCCAACCGATGTTCACCCCGCGCGCTTTCGCACAGACCGACCTGCAGTGGCTGGATCGCCTGCTGGCGCGTGATCCATTCGTCACCGTGCTCACCGCCGGTGGCGATGGCTTGCCGGAGCTGACCCGGTTGCCGGTGCTGTACCAGCGCGACGGCGACCACATCGAGCTGCGCGGCCACTGGGCCCGCGCCAACCCGCAGGCACGCCACAGCGGTGCGGCCAAGGTGCTGGTGGACGGGCCGCATGGCTATGTATCGGCCAGCTGGTACCCGGACAAGGAGCCTGCCGCGCGGGTACCTACCTGGAACTACGCCGCCGCCGAGCTGCGCGGCCAGTTGCAGCCCTTCGACGAGACCGATGCCCTCGCCCAGCTGGTCAGCGATATCAGCAACCACTTCGAGGCCAGCGTCGGCCAGGCGTGGAAGTTCGAGCCCGAGCGCGACGACCACCGCCGCCAGCTGCGCGGCATCGTCGGCTTCCGCTTCACCGTCGAACAGGTGCAGCTGAAGCTGAAGCTGAGCCAGAACCACCCCGAGGCCAACCAGCAGGCGGCGATCGCCGAACTGGAACGCCTCGACAACCCCCATTCCACCGAACTGGCGCAGTGGATGCGCCGGTATCGCGACGAAGCCGCCGCAGGCAGCTGAGCGCCCTGTTTCCCGCGACGACGCGACCAGAACGGCCGCGCCTTGCCCCCACCCGACGTCAGGGACCCCGAACATGAAAGACATCCACAAGCTGCTGCAGAACAACCGCGAATGGGCAGACCGGATCGAGAAGGAAGACCCGGACTTCTTCCATCAGCTGGCCAAGCAGCAGCATCCGGAATACCTGTGGATCGGCTGTTCCGACTCGCGCGTGCCGGCCAACCAGATCATCGGCATGGCCCCGGGTGAGGTGTTCGTGCATCGCAACGTGGCCAATGTGGTGGTGCACACCGACCTGAACTGCCTCAGCGTGATCCAGTACGCCGTGGACCAGCTGAAGGTGAAACACATCCTGATCGTCGGCCATTACGGCTGCGGCGGCGTGCACGCCAGCTTGAACAACACGCGGGTGGGCCTGGCCGACAACTGGCTGCGCCATGTCGGTGACGTGGCACAGAAGCACGCGGCGATCATGGATGCGATCGAGGAGCCGGAGCTGAAGCATGCACGCCTGTGCGAACTGAACGTGATCGAGCAGGTGGTCAACGCCTGCCGCTCGACGATCGTGCAGGACGCCTGGGCACGCGGCCAGAAGCTGATGGTGCACGGCTGGGTGTACAGCCTGAAGGATGGCCGCGTGCGCGAAATGGGCATCGACGTGGGCGCACCGGAAGACCTGCAGGCTGCATATGAGAAGGCCCTGTCCTACGTTCCGCGCCGCGGCCGCCGCGACTGACCCTCCCTCCCACGGACACCCCCATGC